>JASLZV010000186.1:0-300 GCA_030754715.1 Phycisphaerae bacterium | reverse complement strand
GTCGAGAAGCCGTTGGCCTCGAACCTGAAAGAAGCCCGGCGGCTGTGCCGATTGGCGGATCAATGCAGCCGAACTTTGATGGTGGCGATGACCGCGCGCTTCACGCCATAACACCTTGAAGCATTTCACTCTATCCGAAGCGGCCGGATCGGCCAAATCATTCAAATCGTTATCCGGTGGTTTGAAAACAAGACCATCGTGGTAAACTGGGAAAAGAAGCAGGTGTCCATTGACGAGAAAACCAGTACCGTTCTTTATCATCACGGGTCGCACATGCTCGACGTGGCATTGTGGTTTGCG
>JASLZV010000185.1 GCA_030754715.1 Phycisphaerae bacterium | reverse complement strand
CCGACCGGACTCAGCCCGAATATCGCATAACCTTTTTACGTCCGGCGGCGGCTTTTACCCGCGTCGGGAAAACACAGACTGTTCGCTACGGTTCGCAAACAACTCTGCGATATCGACACGTTGGCCGAAAAATTACGTCTGCATACGCAAAAACGTCATGCAATATCCGGACTAGCGAAGCACCATCGCTCGGATGTCCGTAGATAGCGAACTGAGGCGCCGCCGTCCATCCGTGGTAACCAAGATGTCGTCTTCTATTCTCACTCCGCCGGCGCCGGGCAGATAGATGCCCGGCTCGACGGTCACGACCATCCCCGCGTGCAGGCGGGCCCTGGATCTCGCAGCCAGCGCCGGCGGCTCGTGGACCTCCAGCCCCAGGCCGTGGCCCAAGCCGTGCACGAACCTCCGGCCGTAGCCGGCGTCATCAATCACACGGCGTGCGGCTGCATCGGGCGTCTTGCATGCCACACCTGCCCGAACAGCCGCTATTCCAGCCGCTTGGGCGCGGCGCACAACCTCATATACCGCACCCAGTTTCGGCGGGATTCTACCGGTGAACAACACCCGCGTCAAGTCGCTGCAATAGCCGGCCAGCCTCGCGCCCCAATCTATCAGCACCGCCTGCCCGCGACGAATCCTCGTGGCCCCGGGGCGATAGTGCGGAAACGAACCGTGCGCCCCAGCCGCCACAACCGTTTCAAACGCCGGCGCCTCGGCGCCGGCCAGTCGCATCCGATATTCCAACTCCGCCGCCACCTCCCGCTCGCTGCGCCCGACAAACGCCCTGATCCCCCGCACGATGAGTTCCCCAAACGCCCGTTCAGCCACACGCACCGCCCGGCGGACGGCCCGAACCTCCGAATCGTCCTTGACCATGCGAAGCGGCGCGACAAAGTCTCTCAGCGGCTTGAGGCGGCGGCTTGGCGCCGCGCGGGCCAGATCCTCCATCGCCGCGGCGGTCAGGTGGGTCCCCTGGACGCCCAGCGTACGAACGGTCCGGCCCTTCAAGGCATCTTTGATCGCCTCCGACATCGACCCTTTACGAACGTGGATTTCGATCCCGGGGCATTCCCTGGGGGCCTGCTCGTCGAACCGCCCGTCGGTAATCAGCACCGCCCAGCGGCGCCCGGCCAGCAGAAAACTGTCTTCGCCGGTAAAGCCCGACAGGTATCTCACGTCCACCGGACGGCTGACCAGCAGCGCCTGGGCCTTCCGGGCTGCCGCCCTCCGCAGCGCCGCCCGGCGGCGGGATGCGCAGGCGGTCTGATTCTTGTTGGAACTTCGCCCGGACATAGCACATAAGCATAGACCTCCGCGGCGATTCAGGCAACCACGGACCGGGGAACTCCCCCGCCTTCGTTTGGCGGTGATTGATTGTTCGGCGCCGCCCACCCAGAATGGCGCGAAAATGAATGCCAGAAAATCCGTTTCCGAGACACTTGATGAGGCCTTGGGGGCAAAGAACGCCGCCTGCCGGGAAGTCTTGGGCAACACCTACGTCACACTCGACCTGGAAGGCTTCCGCAGCGGGTCGATGAACGATGTGATCACGATCCGGAAGCCGAAATAGCGCCCGTCTCAATGCGGCCGGTCTGACGATACCAGATGATCCTGGGGCTGGAAACCGTTCGCTCGGTCATCTCCCGAAGATCTTTGTCGATCAGCTTGGCGCTCGCCCACGGCTTCGGCTGATTCGACAAGTATCCGTAAATCAGCACCAGGTTCGGCGCCCGGTCAAAGATCACGCGCCGGGCGACAACCTGCTTGATCTCAGCGGCCCTAACCTCGTCGGTCAGATTAACTGGGTTGACTTTTCCGGTGGCCTGGAACAGGTCCAGCGGACCGAGTTTGGGCCCGGCGTCGAGACCGACACCACCCCCGGTTGCCGGCCGGGTGCCCGAGGCCACGTCGGGCCTGGCGAAACGCACCACCATCTCATCGCATCGCAGTCCGGTCTTTCTCCCGGGGGGAACTTCGCTGCCCCAATCGGGAATGTCGAGTTTTTTCACCAGAGGCATCGCGTAAACATACCGCCCGCTGCGGTGCTCCATGATGACGCCGCCCTTCATGACCACTCGCCGACTTCTCTGGTCCAGTCTCATGGCCTCGCTCCACTCAAACGCGGTCAGGGCGGGCCTGTCGACGCTCTCGGTCTGATCGGCAGATCCTTCGGCAGCGGCCAGGGGCCGGCGGTAATCCTCCGACATCATTGTCCCGGAACCGGGCATATTCACAACGCCCGTTTGAACGTTGTACACCATTCGCTCGCCGCGAACCTGGAGGCGGCGAAGCAGTTGGCCACGTTCGTTGCGGTGGCGGCTGGTCAGCACCACCTGCTCCTCGGCAGTTAAAACGGTCATCTTCTGTCCGGAATAACCGGCGATGCGCACCACGCCGGTATCCGGGGTTTTATCGCCTTCCCCGATCGGGGGGGCCTCAAACGCAACCGCCCGTTCGAATTCGACCTCCATCTTCCCGCAGGACATATGATCCATCACGCTGTCCACGTTCACGTCGCCGCGGAACACAGCTACACCGCGAGCCGGGTGGATCCCGCCCACGACGCGCTTGGGATGGTACTCCATACCATCTTTCCAGGTGATTTTGATGGGGCGCGGCTCGGACAACGCAGTGCCGCTGAGGTCCCTGCGGGTCAGGAACAGCAGTTCGCCCGCGCCGTCGACCCTGACGAACTGCCTGGCAGCCACCACATCCGGATAACCGGACTTGCGGAAAAGATACTTCCGCTCCCACAACCGGATACGCCGGCCGGCCAATACGTTATCACCCTGGGTCAGCCGGGCGAGGCGACCGGTAAGCACGGCCGTGCGCCTGAGCAAATCGCTGTTCAGCCGATCGGCAACGGCCGTGACGGGCTCATCGCCGCGCAGATCGGTGATCTTGACGTTCCCGACGGCCAGAAGTGTGGCCGGTTTGACGCCACCGTCGAGGTCGCCGGTTGACTCGTCGCCGGTGGGCTTGAAGGTGACGGTAATCTCGTCGGCCAGGATGTCGCTGCCTCTCTGGCGAGCGTAGGCCTGGTCGGTGGCGATCGTCTTGAGGGGATAAGACCGTCCGGCATCGTCCCTGGCCATCCACACGTGCAACTGTCGACACTTGACAAAGTCGCCGGTGCGATATTGGGTCAGTTGGACGTCTCCGACGAAGGTGGCCTCTTTTATGAACTGGCGCCCGCCCTGGGGGCTGTCACCACCGCGGACAGGTTCGCGCCCGAAAATCGCCACAACCGATTCGCTCCACTCAATGCGGTCGCCTGCCGGTTGGGTGGCCACAGGCCGCGTCGTTGCGGATATGCCGGCAGCGCTTGCGCCCGCAGTCGCCGCAGGCCTTGCCGGGCGCATCATATACCCCCTGCCGATAAGTTTCGCCCGGTTCCCGCGCCGGTCGAACTCGATTGCCTCGCAGACGATCTCTTGGCCGTTGTCCAGCAGCAGCCTGGCCGGGGCGCCCTCGGCGCCGCTGAGCAAACCAACCTGGTCGGCGTTCTGGTAGGTAAACTTCCTGCAAATGGCCGTGGTGTGCGGATCGGAAAGCACCACCCGCTCGCCTTCGGCGGTTATGCTGTATTTCCGGACGGAAGGAGTCGCGGTGTAGCCCCTGGGGCGCAGGATCAGCGGGCCGTCCCAGCGAACGATCAGAGGCTGGCCCGCACGTTGGGGGCTGGTCTGCGGCCCGGATGGCGCCGGGCGGGACGCGGCCGCGCGGCCGGAACGATCCGCTGCCTCCAGAGGCATCGGCGCCGGCTCGTCGATCGGTCGGGGGCGGTCCTCCTGCGCCGGCGGCGGCAGCGTCGCCTTCGGCTGACGCTTTTGACGGGCAGAGGGATCGAAATGGAAGATCAGCGAGAGTTTTCGGGCTCCCCTGAGGGACCCCTCGCCGCTGTCCACCCGCACATCTTCCTGCCCGGCCAGGAAGTCCGCCACGAAGATGTTGCTCGCCGGTTTCTCTTTGGGAGACTCTTTAGGGGCCTTCTTCTTGCGGGTCTTGCCGGGGGCGGTTGCCGGCGCGGGAGGCTTGGGCTTGTCGATCACGGAACGCTGCCCGGAGGACTGCTCGGCTGGTGAGTCTCCCTGCCCCGGCAGCATCATTTGCCGCTGTCCGGCGGCGTTGTGCACAATCATGATCTCGCCATGCTGAATTTCCAGCACCTTCAGCTCCCGCGGGCGATCCTTCCAACTCAGCCGCAGACCACGCCCGCAGATATCCGCCTCTTGTGAAAACAGGAACACGTCGCTGTCGGTGTATATTTCCTGATTGGCATTTGAGAAATCGATCCGGTCGGTATAGATCCTGACCACCTCGGGTCTTTCCTCCGGTGGTATCTTTCGTTGGCGCTCGTCCGTGGCGCGGTCAAGGAAGACCCTCACGTTCCCCGTCAATGTGCCGCTCTTCACTCTGAGCCGACCGGCCACCTCCTCGGCTATCACCTCACCGCTCTCGCTGCGAATGGTCACCTGCTTGCCATCGCGCTGGTAAAGGATCACGCTCGGGTCGCTCAGCACGTACAGCCCATCGTCCCGCTTGGCCCACTTCCTGACACGGTAGATGCTCTTCAATCGCCCGGTTCGGGGGTCGCGTTCCTCGGACCAGAGCTGGTATCCTTCG
>JASLZV010000184.1 GCA_030754715.1 Phycisphaerae bacterium | reverse complement strand
ACGACTGGTCGGGTGTGGCGTAAAGTTCAAATCGAAGGAGTTTCCGAGATGCAGCGCCCGAAACACCAGGGCGGTATATGGTATCTTGCTCAGAATTTGAAGGTCTTACCAGAGGGTTTATGAGTGACAATTGGTTTGCCGTTTTGATGATGGTTCTCATCCTATGCCTTGGGTTAGGTTCCGGGTTGTTGGCAAACTGTCTCCTGCTCGATGAGATCTGTTAGAGGATCTAAATGAATCCACAGGAAGCCTATGAACTCGTAGATGATTTTGAGAAAAGCGAAGGATGGCTATACGTTAGAGAAGTGATGCGGGGCGAAGTTATGCAGGCGGCATTCTCCCTGGCAGACGAATCAATTACAGAACCCGAAACAATCAATTTTCGCCGTGGCGCCCTTTGGGCGGCACAGCGTCTACTCGAACTTCCAACACGGCTGAAGACGAACCTTGAAACCGAACTGATCATGAAGAAAGCACAGGAAGAAACTCAATAGTCCCGCTACGGCTGGACATGTTGCCCGCTACGGCTGGCAGGAGAAAAAACCATGGCTGCACCACAAGATCAGGAACTCATCAACTCACTCGTCGATCAGCAACTCGGCACGGAAAATGTCGCGGCGGCAGAGCAGGCTACGGCTGCACGCACCGGGCAAGACGCCCAGCAGGCGGCGGCTGCACAACAAGCGCAGGAAGTAGAAACACCCACCGCTGAAGATCAGGCGCAATCCAACTCTCCCGTAGACGAAAGCGACAGGCAGGCGGAAGAGGCGGTCACATTTATCGATGTCGATTTCCAAGACGGGCAGGATCCGCGTCGTCTGTCTGACAAGCAAGTCAGAGATACGATGAATCGTTACAAGAACCTCAATTTTCTGCATTCCCAGGAAATTGCGCCGATGAAGCCGGCAATCGAGTTCATCAACAAAACTGCCCACGGTCTTCGTGAGCAGGGCCACAATGTCTCCGGTGATGACATGGCCCAATTTCTAAAGGCCGCAACTGACGCCTTCGTCAAGAATGTGCAGATGGGTGGCCAGGTGGATCCAACTCCCGATTCGGCCGGTGTGCGAATACCGAAGCCCCAGGCGTCGGCAGACATCGAGGCTGAATTCAGCAAGTGGGAGGAGGAGAACGCTGTCAATCTCCCGCCCATGTACCGGGATGCTGCCAACAGGATCGCGGGCCTTGAAGACCAGATGGGCAAGATCGGTCCTGCTATGGAGCAGATGATGTCGCAGGCGCAGGGGTTGTCTCGTGAAGCGGCCACTCAGGCCGAAGATGCAAACACGATGCACGCAGAAGCCATGCGTCAACAGGCCGCCAACAATTTGTCTCAGGCCCAGAGGACACACAATCTGCCAGACGAAGAAGAGGCTGATTTCTTCAACTTCGCCTTCGAGCGTGGCTACACAATCGATGACTTTATCGACCCACAGATGACCAACCAGATCGTCTCGGATTACGCTGCGGCCAGGAATACGCCCGAAATGGAGCGCCTTCAATCAATGGCCCAGCGCAGGCAGTCCTATACTGGGACCGTCGATCTGAGCCCCTCCAGTGGCGGTACGCCCCCAGAACAGAACGTCGATCAGCAGTTCATCGACACCCTGACTGATCAGGCATACCAGAAACGCAATCTGACCGGGTAAAAAATATTTCCGGCAGGGACGACACACGTTCCTACCGGTCATATATTCGAGTTGCTTCCGTCCTGTCGCGGGCTTGGCGCTACGGCTCCACCTCAATAGCCTGCCGCAAGATCTGGATAAGCAAGGCGGGAAAGATGGTTCCGGCTGTACGCCGAGGGGCTGTCCCAACGTCATGTTTTTTCAATGAACCATAGCAGGAGATAGCATTATGGCTATAGTAGGACTGCGTGGGACGGGCGAATTTTCAGTCGATTTCCGGCCCACTAACTATCGGCAACTTTTTACGTTGCTTGAGCCGAACGGTACGGCACCGTTACAGGCTCTATTGTCTATGGCCTCATCCGAGTCCACAGACGACCCCAAGTTCAACCATTTCAGGGATGAATTACCAGACCGCGTTCTAAGGATCAACAACTCTGGTGGCTACAATACGTCAGCCACGGCGATGGTGGTTGATTCGAGCGATGATACTGCTTTCGTTGTAACGGGCACTATCATAGTGAACGTCAGGACCGGTGAGGTCATGCGTGCGTCGGCGAACGCCAATACCACAACCCACACGCTCACTGTAGAGCGAGGTATCGGGAACTCAGGTACTGGTGTCGCTATGCTCGACAACGACTACCTGGCGATCGCAGGATTTGCAGATAGTGAAGGCGGAACCGCGCCTGATCCGATCTCCTTCGATCCGACCACAGACTACAACTACACCCAGATCTTCAAAATGGCTGTAAGCGTATCGGGAACTTTGCAGAACACCTATCTCCGTACTGGTGATAAGGAGCAGGAGCAGTTGACCAAGGCTCTGAAACTGCACATGGGCGACATGGAACGTGCTTTCTTCTTCGGCAAACGCGCCGAACAGAACGGCTCGACCGCACAGCCCACCCGCTACACTGGTGGCCTCACCAACATGATCACCAACGTAGTTGATGCGGCAAGTGCTTTTGCCACCGCAAACAAGATCACGGAAAAAGAATTCGACCGTAAACTGGTCGAGGACATCTTTGCCTACGGGTCTGCGGAAAAAGTCGCATTCTGTGGTGCGAAAGTCGTTGCCAACATGCAGGAGATCGGCAAGAACCGGTGGACGCCACAACAGGTGTCTGGTTCCTACGGTGTCAGCATGACCCGGTACGCGACGTTCGCGGGCGATCTGCTCGTTCATCTGCACCCGATGTTCCGTCAGGTTCCGGGTATGGAAGACGCGATGATCATCCTTGATATGCCCAACCTCAACTACCGCTATATGAAGGGTAGGGACACCCAGTTGATTCGGGACGTCCACACCAACGACTTCGATGGCGTCAAGCACCAGTACCTCTCCGAATGTGGTCTGGAAATGTTGCAGGGCAAACCCCACTACTACATTAAGAACTGGCAGACCGTCTAAAGGACGACACAGCCAGCATTTCGGTGGAAGATGGGGCGGCAATACCGCCCCATTTTTCATGGAGAAGACCGAATGAGTAAGAAGGACGAAGCCGTAGAAAAAGCCGTAAAGAGTGTTAAAGACAAGATAAGGGAAGAAAAACCCGAAACCTCCGCACCCAAGAAACCGGGCGAGGTTTATTTTGTGTCTGCCCGGCCGGAACCGATTTCCTTCGAGATCGAATCGGTGGGCCACAAGATCAAAGGATACTGGGACAGCGACCATGCACATCTGTGCTGGCGTGTTCCGTCCAACATAGCCGACAGATTTGCGATGCACCACCACGTCCAGACTGGCCGGATCATCCGCTCAGAGGGCTGATTCATGGCTATAGCCGCCCCTTTAACGTACACCTCGACCAAAGGCACGGCACCCGCTGTCGATGAGCCGACCCACGAAGACGACAACGCTGTCACCCGCCCTGGCGCAGTAGATCTACGAACGAATGTGGATGCTGAGTCGGTCGAGACGATCGATAAAGCGTGGCGAGACGACATCGAAGACGACGATAAGCGTAATCGATATTCGTCTAACAACCCCCACATAGCAGAGCCTTATTCCACCCTTGAAGCACTGGTGATGCAGGCGCTGCGCCGTTATGGGGATATGCACCCAGGCACGGTGGACGGCGAAGTGATGATGATGTTTGTGGATTTCGCCAATCTGACCATCGAAGACTTGCGTGCACACCCATATTGGGAGAATCCCGAGATCGATTACTACGTTCACATGCAGGAAACTCGGGAGATTCCCGACCCCATCATGATCGCCGGGCTGCTTTATCAGTATTCAATCCAGCAGCAGTCCAACAAAATCGAAGCGTATGGCCCGATGTACTTCAAGACGATCAATAGGATCCTCTATAACCGCAAGTACGGCTCGGGGCAGATAGAGATTCGACCCTGGGACCGCGAAGTAAGTACCACATAAAAAGGGCGGCACTGTATGTCTACGACACTTGCGCCCAGCGGCGTGCCTCTTACGGTCTACCCCTACGAAGATTTTCAAGGCATCGACGCCAGCCGAGACAAAGCGGCGCTCGACACAGGGCAAAAGCAGCATCTGACCACGATCTCGAACGGGTTCGCCGATTGGCGCGGGTCCATCGTCCGTGATTCTGGGGCCGAACAGCGCACAACTGGCGACAAGGTTATCTCTCACGTCACCTTCTTTGGGCGTGATCTGGCCTGTTGGGCGCAAAAAGACGGTGGCGGCACAACCCTGATGTCGGATCGGGGCCATGGCGTACTTGAGATCTACCCCCGCAATGGTGTGGTAACAAGCACGGTCTTCAACAACCGGGTGTTTTTTGCGTGCCGCGACTACATGATGTACGAATACGACGGGTTCTCATTCACGGCAAATAAAGCCGCAAGCCAACCAGTGCCCTCGTATACGGCGTCAATCCAGCGTCGTCTTGCGATCGCGGGCGAGCCGGGCAGCAGGACCGTTGTGAACCTGTCCCGGGTGGATGATCCCACCGTCTTTCCGGCAGACGAAGACGTATCCAGTACCGCAGTCACCAAAGCAGCCGATATCGACGTGGCCA
>JASLZV010000183.1 GCA_030754715.1 Phycisphaerae bacterium | reverse complement strand
CGTCGCATACAGCCATCGCCGCCACCTCGCCGCCGGACAGCACGAAGTCACCCAGACTTATTTCCATCTCCGCCAGGTGAACGCGAATCCGCTCGTCGAATCCTTCGTAGTGTCCAGCCAACAGGATCAACCGTTCCTGGTCGGCTAGCCGACCGGCCATGTCCTGGTTCATCGGCTTCCCCTGAGGGGTCAGCAGGATGACCTTGCCGGGCGCCTCAGTCTGTTTTTGAACGAACTCGACAGCCGCGAACACCGGTGGGCAGGTCAGAACCATTCCCGGACCGCCGCCGAACGGGGCGTCGTCAACCGTGCCGTAGGAATCCGTGGCGAACTGGCGGATGTTGGTCCGGTGGATTTCCACCAAGCCGCCGCGGATTGCCCTGCCGACAATGCCGGCTGCGCAGAACCCCTCGAACATCTCCGGAAACAGCGTAACGATGTCAATGCGCAACGCCATCGTCGTACGGGTTGCCCCTGGGGCACCGTCGTGTGCCTATTTCTTGCTGATACCGTAGCGTTCGAAGAGCTTGCCGACCGTCTCGCTCGGCTGAGCACCCACGCTCAACCAGTACTCGATCCGTTCCCGGTTCAAATCAACCTGATTCTCCGGGCTCTTGGAGTTTGGATCGTACCAGCCCAGTTCCTCGATTACACGCCCGTCTCGCGGATTGCGAGAATCCATCGCAGCCAGGCGGAAGAAACTGCGATGCCGCCGGCCTAACCTTTTCAATCTCAATCGGACAGTCACGTATTGTTCTCCAGGCTACAAACCGCGCCGGCTGCCGCCGGCGAGGACACAGGTAAAATAAATGTTTCTGGGAGTCGGGTAGTCTAACAGGCGACGGGTACACTGCAAGTCTTTTTTGCCGTTTCTGCCTCAAGGTCCAGCAACAACTCCTACAGTGGCTTGAACGGTTTGGACGATACCTTGATGGATATCCGTTGCGATCGCACAGATTGTGTGGAGATGGTCCTGTGGGAATCTATGCGGCCTTTACTCTCTGGTTGGTGTTTACGATCTTTGCCGGGGTCGGGGTATACCGGATGTGGGCGGCGCTCGACAAGCCGGCCTGGGTCAACTGGGCGCTGCTGCCGGGCACGGTCGTCTCGGAGATGGCTTACATTTTCGGCTGCCTCATTACCGGTGGAGAAATCCAAAAAGCCAAACTGGTGCCCGACGCCGGGAACTCCGGCAGCGGCGAGCCGAAAACCAGCGCCACGCCGCGGTGGAAATTCATCGGGCCCATTATCGCCTCGCTGATCGCCCTGGTTGCCTCCGGGGCCGCGATCCTGGTGCTGAACCACGTTCTGGGCCAACCGGTCATGGAGCAGTTTCGCCTGGCGGTGGCCGAACCGCTGAAGCAGGAACTGCCTACCACCTGGGACGGCCTGTGGATTCATCTGTCCGATCAACTTCGCATTCTGCGGGGAATATGTGAGATGTGTCCCAAACTCCAGTGGAAGAACTGGCGTGTGGGGTTGTTTGTGTACCTGGCGATTTGCCTGACCGTCCGCCTGGGACCGGTCAGCCGCCCCATCCACGCCACCCTGGGGGCGGCGATTGCCGCGTCGGCTGTCATCGCCCTGATCGGAGTAATCAGCGGTGAGCAGTTCGCCGCCCTGATAAAAGACATCTGGCCGCTGCTGACGTTCATGTGGGCCAGCCTGATGCTGTTGCTGGTGGGCACGCTGATTGTCCGCGGGCTGACGGCTCTGTGGAAAATCCTCGCCGGCAAAGACAAGGGGGTCAAATAAACCACGGGTTTCCGACCGCCGGTCATTCCTTGCCGCGGTAGATGCACCGGGAGGTGTTGGACTCCCACACCGTGATCGCTGACAGGTTGCCCAACCCCGGCGCGATGCGGTCCCATAAATACACACACAGCGTCTCGCTGGTGGAGTTGGCCAGGCCGGGAATCTCGTTGAGGCAGCGGTGATCCAGTTCGTCCAGGATCGGCTCGACGACCTTCTTGATCTCGCCGAAGTCCATAACCCAACCGGTCTTGGCGTCCGACCGTCCCTTTACGTGGACGTCCACGCGATAACCGTGGCCGTGCAGGCGGCGACACTTATGGCCGTCGGGGACGCTGGGCAGCGAGTGGGCCGCCTCGAAACGAAATGTCTTGACCAATTCTGCTTCCACGGGCCTATACCCCTCGATCCTTGTCCGGCCAGATGATTCTATGCAGTTGCAGGCCCACTCGCACGTCCAAACCGTCGTCCAGAATCCACTTGGCCAGCTCGCCCGGATCCATGAGCCCGCTGGCCGGCGAGAAGATCACCGCGCATTTGGCAACAAGGTCGCGACGGAAGACCGCATGGCGGGCAAATTCGTAATCCCTCCGGTCGGCAATCACGAATTTCACCTCGTCGCTGCCGCGCAGGTGCTCCACGTTGGACCAGTGGTTCCGGGCTGATTCGCCGCTGGAAGGGCACTTGGAGTCCACGATGCGAATCACGCGAGAATCGACGGCCGCAATGTCCAGCGAACCGTTGGTTTCAAGCAGCGTTTCGTGTCCCGCCTCGCACAGTCTGCTGAGCAGTTGTAGCGCCGCTGACTGGCACAGCGGTTCGCCTCCGGTCACCTCCACGCGGCGGCAGTTCAGTTCAGCCACCCGCCTCAGGATCTCGCCGATGGTCATCTTCCGCCCCTCGGTTCGGCTCTGCGGCGTGTCACACCACGCGCAGTTAAGGTTGCAGCCGGTCAGACGCACCAGGACGCACGGAAGGCCCGCGCGGCTGCCCTCTCCCTGCACGCTCAGATAAATTTCATTGACGGTCAGGACGTCGGTCATAGCTGCCCCGCCTGTTCAGCAGTCTGCCCAGCAGCGACCTCTTGCCCAGCACACGTGGGCGCCACAGGGCGTTGATGGTCGGCGTGAAGGTGTTCATGGCCAGCACGGCCAGGTAGCACGGAATCGGCACGCCCACGAACATTCGCAGAACCATTGCGACCAGACCGCAGCCAATTCCAAACAGGACCTGCCCGCCTGCTGTCACCGGGCGAGTGGTCATCTCGGTAGCCAGGAAAAACGCCGCCAGGAGCAATTCGCCGCTGAGCAGTTGATAACACACGTAGACGAAGCCCACGTCGAATCCCTCGACGGCGATGGGCCACCAGTGTTTGATCGGGCCTTGAGCGCCGGCGAAATATACCGGCGCGATTGCGACCACGATGGCCGCCGATAGGATGAACACTACCGGTAGTTGCCACTTGACGTAGTGTCTGTACACCAGGTACATGCCCGCCACCACGATGACGATGATACACGTTTCGCCGATGCCCCCAGGCCGCGCACCGTAGAAAAGTTCCTTGATCTGAGGCATCTTGCTCAGGGCCGCCGGCTTGGGCCCCGGAACGTCGTGGGGCGAGGGTTGGTAAGCCAGTGCGCTGAAGGCGGGATACTGCCGGTCGGTCAGACCCGCCAGGACAGCCGATGGCGGCTGCACTTTAAACGCGTCGGCCCCTTGTGGTGCCGGCCGACCTTCCCACTGGTGGAACTGCCCTACGTTGCGGGCGATCGTGATGTCGCCCACCAGCAGACGCTCGCGGGCCAGCATGTTCCAGGTGGGGGGGTTGAGCAGTTGGGGAAACATCACGGCCACCGCCAACCGGCCCACCAACGCGGGTTGCCACAGAAAATGCCCCACCCCTCCGAAGATCGCCTTACCCACAATGATGGCGAATGCTGAGGCGATCAGCGGCACGTACCACGGTACGAAGGCCGGCAGGGTCAGCGCCAGCAGTATGCCTGTGAGGTACGCGTGCGAGCGACCCAGCAGAGCCGGGGTCCGCGTGACGCGATAGTAAAGCCGCTCGATCACCGTGCAGGAGGCTACCGAAATCCCCGCCACCACCAGCACCCGCCAGCCGAACAGCATCGCCCCGGCCGCCAGGGGCCCGCAGGCAGCCGCCAGCGTCACCAGAAACACTGTCCGTACCGCCTCCGGCGCGCGGTAAAACGGGGCCTCGAAACCCCCGGCCGGGCCGCCGCCAGGCCCATTAGGGCGAAGATTCGGTCTGTGCGATTGCGACATCATTGCCTACCGTCGGCGGACAGGGATTCGGCCCGCCCCTCGGTGATCATCCACTTTAACTCGTTTGCGCGCTGGGCTAGCGGCAGCCGCGCGGGGCATACGTAGCTACAAACCCCGCAGCTTACGCACGCCAGAATGCCCGACCGGGCGGCGCGCTTCACCATACCCAGTTCGAAATCGTCGTTCAGGGCCGCCACGTTGAGTCTGGCGGGACAGTGGTCCGTGCACCAGCCGCAGCGGATACACGGGCTTGGCGCGGCCCCTCGGCTCTGTTCGATACCCAGTACGGCGTTGGTAGCCGGGCTAACCACGGCGTCCGCTCCGCAGCGCAGGCCCACCATTGGCCCGCTGTGTATGACAACCATTTCATTCTCGTCCGCCAGGGAGGCACAGTCCGCTCCGAACGGGACGAAGTAATTCCCCCCCCTGCGGGCCTGGTGCCCCCAGACCGTGACCACCCGGCCCGCAAGCCTCTCCTGGCAGACCACCCAGCGATACACCTCCAGGCAGGAACCGGGGTCGATGACGGCCACTCCGGTGTCCATCGGTCCCCTGCCCGGGGGCACCGCCCGGCGGGTGAGCACCTTGGTCAATAT
>JASLZV010000182.1 GCA_030754715.1 Phycisphaerae bacterium | reverse complement strand
CCACCTGGATACTGATGAATCTCCAGGTCGAGGGGCATCCCAAGCCTGTTGATATTGAGGCTGAGGAGTACAGCGTCGGCGCAAAGTATCCCTGGGACCGCTGGGACCAACTGCCGCCGCGATACTGGGATGGGCGTTTCCCTCCACCGTGGCAGCCGGTGGAAAACAAATTCAATCGGACCCTCACCGACCTGGGGTTCGGCAAGAAGTTCACCACAACATTCTTCGCCGATGGCAAGCAGACTAGAAGAAGGTTTGTCGTTGCGCCCAGCCCCGAACACTATGATACCGCAGCGCGGTTCAAGTCCCAGGCGCTGGGCCTGACCGTTCGCGAGATGACCTATGAGGTTCGGCGATACTTTCGCAAGACGCCCAAAGATCCCGGCGTGATTGTCTCGGCGGTTGAACCGGGTTCCAGTGGCGGTGTCGGCGGCGTGAGACCCTACGAGATCGTCACCCATGTCAATGACAAGCCGGTCCTCGGCGTCAAGGTCTTCGAGGAACTGATCAAAGGTCGGGGCGAGTTGCGCCTGGCCGTCCTCCGCATGACCCGGGGTCGCCTCGTGAAAATCAAGACGGCTTCGCCAGCGACGAAACCTGCTTCCGAACCCTCCACGAAACCCGCCGGAAAGCCCGCCACGGTTCCTGCGGGAAGGACGCCGGACACGCGGGCGACCGAGAAGTGAGGGTATCGGTTGCCGCGGAAGCTCAGGCGCCCAATAGTCCTGCCCCTGCGACGGGGCTGCAGACGTGGGCGGTGAAATCAAGGCCGCGCGGGCGATAGAAATCTCTCCGAAGGCGGCGCATGAGCAGATCGAGGGCCTCGGTGCGGACGAGTATCATCATGCAGCCGCCCGGTCCAGCCCCGGCCAACTGGGCCCCAACAACGCCTTGGGTTGCCTCAGCAATATCAACAAGATGGTCGATGGCCTCGGTGCTGCATGCGTAGCGACCGCACTGCCGGGCAAGATCGGCGTTGCCGGCGGCAAGACGTTCAAGTGAGGCATCATCCGTTCGAACGACGTGCCTGTGAGGTTTTCCCTGTTGGTCGAATCTTACCCGGCGGTCACCGTTGTGGCTGTCTCGCATCAGTTGCGCCACGTGGTCCAGATCGTCCTTCCGGATTGCTTCGGCGAACTGCCGGCTTCTGAGGATTTCGCTTAAGCCAAAAAGGGCGACACCCCGGAGGTCGTAGTTGCCGAGGTTGGCGTGAGTGGCGAAGATCTCCTCGAGGCGGTCGTGGTCCTCTTTAGGCAGAATGCGAAGCAAGTGGCGGCGCGACGGTCGGACGGGCAGCCGCATCAACGCGCGATATATCTCGCCGGATTTCACCTTGAGGCGGTGGGGCGCCAGGTCGCGCAGGTGCTCCATGCCGGCGGCGGCCGGCCAGTGGCGGCGCAGGAGTATCTCCGCAAGATCGAAACAGGCGAGGCGCTGATTGAGCATGTCGCCTGCCCCCGCGCTTTTTGCCGCCTGCGCCCCGCTGTATGCCACCACGATCTGCAACGTGCGTGGGAATCGTTCCTCCCCGGCCCTGCGAAACGGGAAAAACGTAATGCGCGAGATATGCCCGATACGGGCGGTGCGTATGGCGGCGTGTTCGGCGCTACCGCCTCGCGACCCGACGAACCATTCGCCCTCGCCGCAGATGTCGATGAAGTCGCGCATGGTCACGTTCAGGCGGTTCAGAACCACCATGGCCTCAGCGAACGCCATGACAAGTGCGGAACTTGATGACAGGCCGGCCCCAATAGGTATGCTTCCGCTGACCATGCAATCCATGCCCTTGAGCCGGACGTCGCGGCACTCGTGCTGCAGTCGCAGCAGCGGGGCTCGGGCATAATGGCTCCAGTCGCCCTGAGCGGAGTCCAAAACACGACGCACCGCGCGAGAATTCACGAAATCTATCCAATCGGACCAACTTGCCCGCTGCAACAGGTCAAATATCCGAAATTGGCGAAATGGAAACCGTTTGGGTTCGACGTTCCGCAGAGACACCACGTCGTCCTGCCGGGGGGCGGCAGCCAGCAGAACCTCCCGGCTGATCGCCATCACGTTAACGAATCCGCCTCGATGGTCCACGTGCCGGCCCATCAGGTTTATCCGCCCGGGCGTGCGGCACAGGATCATCTCCCTATCGCGGCCGTACTGCCTAATGAACGCGGTGACCAATCTTCGTATCGCCTTGCGCCGTTCGGTAAGGAGAACCTTGTTGGCCCCGTAGGTGCGGCGGAGTTCGCCCCGCCACTTGGGAGGATCGCTTTCCAGTGTGCTCAGCCAATTGGCGGCGGGCTTTAGAACGCGTGGCGAAAGACGCCTGGCCTTGACCACGCTGACGCGAGGGGGTTTTTCGCGTTGGCTGACCACTTGCTCGATGGCCAGCAGTTCCGCCGGCGTATTGAACCCCATTAGTTCGGTCGGAACGTCTACGGACATCGCTTCAGCGCGGCCGGTGCGGGAAATGTATTCGACCGTATCGGTCAAGTAGAGTTCTCCCTGAGCGTTGGCGGATTCCAGATGTTCCAGGGCCTCATTCAGCGCCTCGAACCTGAAGACGTACATCGAGGCGTTGATACTATTGCTGCGTTTTTCTGTCTGGGCGGGGGTGAGTTTCAGGCCGCCCACTTGCACCTTCGTGTGGGTTCGGCGGGCGCGATCGATGTCCACCACTTCCACAATGCCGAGAATCGTGTCGTGGGCATCCATGATAACTCGCCCCGAAGTGGGGCTGGCCGCCTTGGGGAGGGTAGCCACCAGAACGTCCGGCTGCCTTTGCTCAAATCGCTCCAGGAGACAGCAAATCACGGATGGACGTGTCATTTTGTCTCCCATCACGATCATTGCCTGGCCGGTGTGACCTTGTGCAACCAGGGCTTCGGCGGCGACGGCGGCAGCGTGTCCCGTGCCGCGCGGATCGATCTGGTAAACGAAAGACACCTCCGGATGGGCTTGGCTGACCGCGGCAATCACTTGTGCTGCCTTCTGCCCCACGACGATCAGGAAACGTCTGAGCCCTGCGGCCTTGTAGGCGTCGATGGCCCGCACGATCGCGGGTCGCCCGACGATCGGGAAACAGACCTTGTGCAGGTCGGCCGAGGCCATGCGCTTGCCTCCGCCGCCTGCCAATATCACGCAGGCCATTCTTTCTGTGTTGTCCACTCAGGCTCTCCCGGTGCGATCTCCCGGATAACCGCCGCCAAACCGCGGAGTACCGGGAAACACCTGATGATACTCGAATCCCTCGGAGTCTTGAACCCCGGTCTTGACGAAATCCGGGAAGCATCCCGGAGACTGCATGTATTCGTTGAAAAAACGTGATTGTTTGGCGAAGATGCTTGAGGCGTTGGGAGATTGCCCCTCGTTTTCGTGCATTGTTTGGACTTCATTGTGGACAAACCATCAAACCGTCGTCCTGCAGGTGACAAGGCCGTGCGTCGTGTGTTGGCAGCGTTCGGCTTGCCCTCGCCCAGGGAGGTCCATCCGGCCGGGGGGACGGCCTCGCCGAAGTGGCTGGCTGCCTCAGCACAATGGCGGTTTGTCGTGCGGGTGAGGCCGGCTGAGTTTGCCGGCGAAGATTCGATCCGGTTCGACCACGCCGTGTTGCAGCGTCTTGGTGAGGCCGGGCTGCCGGTTCCTGTTCCGTCGGTGCGGCCTGACGGCTCGACCTGGGTGCGTTTGGGCGGCAGCGTTTACGAAGTGCTCAGTTGGATTGAGGGCCGGCCGTTTGAGGAAGGTGACAAGGAGGCGATTTGCGCCGTTGGTTCGTTCCTGGGGCGGTTTCATAGTGCCCTGGGTGACAATATACCTCCAGGTAAGGCCGGGCAGTTGCGCGAGGATCATCCTGATTCACTCTCGCCGTACCTGGTGCGGCTGCGCGAGTTGGCATCGTGCGAAGACTACCGCCGGCAACTTGGCGAGGTGGCGCGACAGATCGTTTACGTTCGCCAGCGGTTGGACAGGGAACTCTACCGGTTCCTGCCCCATTGTGTAATTCACGGAGACGTACATCCGGGCAACGTGCGTTTTTGCGCCCACCGGGTCGCTGCGGTTTATGATTTTGATTATCTCGGCGTTCAGGCGCGGGCGCGCGACGTCAGTGACGGACTTATATCCTTCGCATCCAGACGGAGTGCCCCGCTGGTTACCGACGACATCCGCAGCCTGACCCAGCCGTTTTTTCCCGATTTGGATTACTGCCGGCTACTTCTGCGCGGGTACCAGGACCTGGTCCCACTGGCCGACATCGAGTGGGACGCGCTGTCCCTGCTGATGCGGTCGCGTTGGATACAGATGCGGCTGCGCGGCTCAAGAAAGGTACCCGAGGACGAGAAGGTCGGTTTTGTGTTGGACCGATTCTTCGAGGTTGTCGACTGGCTAGATTATCGAGGGTCGACCTTCTTTGATGAACTTCGCAGCGGTCTGTGAAAGGATTGCTCGAAACCAGTCAACTGTTCAGGCAGGCCTCGAGTGGTTTATCGGCGGCTGCGGCCCGTTCAAGTTGGGCGACAGTTCGTTCGCCGGTCCAGCGGGTGTAGTGGAACTGTTCGGGCAAATCCCAATGACGCCGGGCCCGGCTACGCCTCACCCTCCGGAACATACGGCGAATGCATTGGCCTGACTCTCATTCAAGTTGGCACATAAATTGGGG
>JASLZV010000181.1 GCA_030754715.1 Phycisphaerae bacterium | reverse complement strand
GCGGTTGTGGAGCGAAGAGTCGGGGAGTCGGGTGGCTGTTTCCGACAGGCGAGATAGCGAAAGCCAAACGTTGTTGGGTGTCGCGAGGCAGGCTTTGGAGCAGCGGCGGTTTGAGAATAATCTGTACATTCTGGGACGCGGAATTATTGGCGACATCACGGATGCTGACGATCCGCGGAAGCAGAATATTTACGACGGGTTGGGTGTGTCGGGGCGTTTGATCAGTTTTGTAGATGAGTTGGGTGACCGTGGTTCGATCAAGGAGGAATCTGCTAAATCTGTGGTCAACTTGATGAGTGATGAACAGGTGGATCGGATATTTGAACAGTTGCAGCGGGTGTCGTTCTTCTCCCCTTCGGGAGGAATGGCGCATCGAGGCAGTGACATTCTGGTGGGCGTATATGGCAAGCGTGCGCAGGGGCGTGCGGAGGAATTGCACCGTCAACGTATCGATGCGCTGGAGGATGGGGAGCAATTGGACCTTGGGCAAGGGGATAAGCGGAATCTGGTGATTGGTTTCATCGAGGGGTTGCATGATTCGTGGGCAGAGTCTGCCGGTGATCACCATACGAGGCCGTTGGCGGTGCAGTTGGCGGCGGCGCGGATGGCTGGGTTGTCGGACGAGGAGACCGCTAAACGGGTGTTCTATTTTGTGAACGCAGACGATCATGCAAAGGCGCGGCTTACGGCAGATCGGGTTCTCGCAGCGATTAGGGCTATCGACCCCGACGAGCGGGAGTCGTTCGTGGATGCGCGGTGGACCCACCGGGGCTTTCCGCGGAATATTTCCATAGGCCACATGCTCGACGACTCGTTCCCAATGATCGAGGCTCTTGCGAGTGCTGTCGGGGGCATCGATGCGAACTCCCAAGAGCGCAGCCGCGCTGCGAGTCTTGAGGCGTTGATAAGGACTGTCGCTAAACAGTTGCCAGAGGAGGACGCTGCTGTTCTTCGGACAATTGCTGACTATCTTGACAACCCAGACCCGTTGATGAATACATCTGATGATGCGAAATTTCGCAAGAAGCGGGAGGTGTTCTCCATGGTGTCGGCGATGCTGAATGACGGCCTATTCGGTGACGCGCATGATGAGGCGTTGCCTATGATGACTGAGATAGCGCAGAAGGTTGTCAAGGAGGCGGCTCAGGGCAAAGGCACCGTGCGCCTGTACCGCGGAGTCGCCTTCCACAACACCGACCCGTATGCCGATGTTTCTGGACCTTTCACTATGGACATCAACGCGTCGCCGCTTAGTTCGTGGTCATTGGATCGGGATACAGCGGAGCAGTTCGCCCGTCGCGGCCTTGGCGAGGGTGCCTCATATGTGATTGTGACAGATGTTCCGATAGAAGACATTGTGGGCATTTCGGTGGCTGGGTTTGGTTGTATCGGGGAGGCTGAATGTATTGTGTTGGGGAAAGATCGACAAGTTGAAATAGTGAGAGCAACGCAGTGGCAGAGGGATTCTGATGGCTGATTGGAGCAAGGTTTCCACCGCTGATCGAATACGTATTGAGGACTGGCCGAAACGTACCCCGGACACGTTTGCTGACATCGAACGTGCCATCGAAGCCGAGGCGGCTGAGGCCGCCGGGAAAGAGCCGCCGCGTCGTCTGCGTGTAGGCAAACGACAGGCTCCTAAACCAACAAGTAAGTAAAGTTATTTATTGACAACGGGGACGTTGTTGCATTGGCGACAACACCTCTTTGTGTATTCTCTTACCTATGACCCCGTCGGTTGGGTGCTGTCCTGAGCCGAAGTGTGTCAAACATCAACACACTCAACAACTCTTATAGGGAGAAAAGCACCATGTCATTTGACGCAAGTCGTCTCCGCGAACTTCAGGGCGCTCTGCGCGAGAAGATGGAGACCAACAAAGAGATTGCCGATTCTTTCAAGATGGAAGACGGCGTTCTCCACATCGATCAGGATCGCAAGTCTGCCTTCGATGGCAACATGCGAGACATCAAAGAAATCAAGGGTCTCATCGACTCCATGGAGGAGATGAAGACCGTTCAGGAGTGGGGCACGACCACGCCAGAAGAGTCGGTTGCTGCTGAAGCCGCAGCCGCTGGTCTCGGCGCAGCCACCCCCCACAGTGGAACACTGGGTCAGGCATTCGTTGACTCTCCCGAGTTCAAGGCACTGAATGGTGGACGCGCTGGCGTCAACATGACTGCCCCGTTCACGGTGAAGTCTGGCAACCTCGGTTCATACAACGTCAAGGACGTTTATTCGGCGCTGCCCACGGGCACACCGGCTGCGTTCGGCACCGTTGAGCGTGATCCGATCGTTACCCGCGCCCAGCGCAGTGTCAGAGTCCGTGACCTGTTCCCCGCCCGCCGCACCAATGCTGCTGTTGTTGAGTATTTCCGTGTCAGCGGATTTACGAACAACGCATCAGTGGTTCCTGAGCGTGTTTCGTCTGCCTTCGGTGCCAAGCCGCAGAGCGCGTTCACGTTCGTCGGCGAGCAGGCTCCGGTTCGGACCCTTGCTCACTGGGAAGCCGCCCACCGCAACGTTCTTGCCGACGAGCCGCAGTTGCGGTCGATCATCGACAACGAACTGCTGTACGGCCTCCGCCTCCACGAGGATCATCAGATCATCAACGGTGCAGGCACAGGCGAAGACCTCACGGGTATTCTGAACACCACTGGTATTCAGACCTACTCATGGTCAGCAGGTGCAACCGCTCCGGTGGCTGACACGAAGGCCGACGCCATCAGGCGTGCGGCAACACTGTCGTTCCTCGCCTACTACGAGCCAACCGGCATCATCGTCCACCCGAACGACTGGGAAGACATCGAACTCACCAAGAACTCGCAGGGTACGTACCTCCTTGCCGTGTCCGTAGCGACCGGCGCAGAGGCTCGTGTCTGGCGGATTCCGGTGGTCGACACTCCCGCCGTGGCTGAAGGTACCGCTATCGTCGGTTCGTTCGGACAGGGTGCCCAGTTGTACGACCGGGAAGAGGCTTCGATCCGCATCAGCGAGCAGCATTCGGACTTCTTCGTTCGGAACGCCATCGTGGTGTTGGCCGAGCAGCGCCTTGCCCTCGCGGTGAAGCGCCCGGAGTCGTTCGTCAAGGTCACCTTTGACGCCGCTCCTTCCTAGTCTGTAAGTGAGTGACGTAACAGTCACCTAACCGCAGGACTTAGAGAAGCCCCCCGGAGCAATCCGGGGGGCTTTCTCGTTTTCTAGGCGATGTCGATGATTTGCCCAACATGGCGGAAGAGGCGAATCGTGTCTTCTTGGGTGGTTCGGTCGTTCCATTCGGTGGGGTCGCAACCGAGGTAGAGGGCGAGTGCCTCCCATGCAAGAACGAATCTGCCTTGCTGCTTTGGGGGCAGGTTAGAGACAGTGGTGTTCCAGTCGTCGCTAATGCGAGTTGGGTGGGCGTGACAGGCGAGGGCGAGAGCGCCCATGATGTCGACTTTGCCGGTGTCCGGATGGATGGGGGTACCGCGTGTCCAGCCGTGTAGGCGGATTACGTTGGCGGCAGCAAAGAGGGTTTGAGGAACGTTGGCGAGTTTGAAGTCGTCAATGTTGTTTGACTTGGGTTTGGTAGGCATTCCACATGGCCCTATGCAGGAGACAGTCTCTGCATAATGGTATGGGACCGTTGGTCGGGTCAAGCCCCTCCTTGATGTCTTCATGGGGCCAGTAGACGCGTTCGGGGGTGTGGCAGAGCCAGCAGGAGCCGTGGTGGGGGACGAGCGCGCCAAGTTCAATAGAAGAGTCGATGATAGAGGTGAACATGTGGACGCTAACGGGGGGAGTGTCTTCGTCCATCTAATTAGGATACTCCTGTTGGCTTGATCGGGCCGTCAGGTAGTCACCGAATCGGACAGGCTCCGGATGAGCAATCGTCGTCCAACAGTTCACTTGTTCCGGCTGCTACAGACTGTGGCTTTTTGTTCACCTTGGCTAGTAGGGCTTTGTAGGTGGTTCGATCGATGGCTTCAAGGGGGGCTTGTTCGAAGCCGTGTTCGCTGTGAAGCAGGAAAGACACGGACTTCATGTCGTCCCAGTTTTCGACCAGATAAGCCTTGATAGCGTCCAGTTCGTCTTTCCGGTAATAAACCGTTACAGACACTGCGTTGTCTGCCCAGTCGGCTTGCATGCGGCGTTGAAGGGCAATCTGATCGATGGCTGTCACGTCGTGGGCCAGCATGGTGTCTGTTGGGAATGCACATGGGAACTCCACGACCTTGGTACGTTCGTCGACCATTCCATCGAAGCCGCGGACCCATTCGATTGTGTAGCCGCGTTGGGCGCAGTAGTCGAGTAGAGGATCGTGGGATGACATTCGGACCCGTCGGATGTGATAGCGGGCGAAGCCGGGGTGGACGCCGGGGGTGACTCCGGCGAGGAGGGACAGGGTGCCGGAGGGCTTCACGGTTGTGAGTCGAACCGATTGGGGATAGCCCTGTTCGGCTGACCATTCGGCGTCGAAGTGGCGAAGCGCCTCATAGGTGGGAGACAGCCAATCCAATTTGTCGAGGGCTTGTGTGATCCCGGTTACGCCGAGACCTAGCCGCATGTTTTGATGTGTGATGCGGGTGGATTCGCGGTCGATGTAGGGGAGTGCCGCTACTGCTTTCTGGACTTTGTACAACAGTTTGGATACGTCGATCATTTCGTCAAGCGAACGAATGTTTGGAAGGATCATTTCAGCGAGGTTGCAGGACTCCTTGTTGGCGAGCGAAATTTCGCTACAGGGGTTGGT
>JASLZV010000180.1 GCA_030754715.1 Phycisphaerae bacterium | reverse complement strand
GGGCGCGGATTCGCTCAGGCAGAAAGTCTACGTTCATTCCTTGCCTCCGGGCTGTGGGGAGCAATGTCGGCATCGAGCAGAGCCAAGCCTATGCACAGCGCCCACTCACACAACGGCGTCCGCCGCCCCATACCCAACGCTACCTGCGAAACGTCAACACCACGCAACGGCTGACCAGGGCTGCACTCAATGCCCAGATTCTCGCTCATCAGTTCGATCACTGACGGTTCGTACACCTCTCCGCCGACCAACATCACCTGACCGGGTCGAAGGCCGCGAAACGTCACACTGCAGTACCGCAGGCAAAGGGTGATTTCCCGGACCAGATCCTCGATACGCCCTCGCACGGCATCGTGTACGGTCCAATCGACTTCGTTTCGCGAGGCGCTTGCTTCCTCGTCGTGATCGGACTTCCGGCTACCGCCCAGTCGCCTGGCGTGTTCCTGCATAATCTGCGACCGCAGATCCCGGGCATCGGCGATATCAATGTTGAGTTGATCAGCCACCGCCTCGCTAAAGGCCTGACCACCAATGTCGATTTTTTTGACGAACATGATGCGCCGACCGCGAGCCACCACCACCCGGGTGCCACCGGCACCGATGTCCACAATCACGCTGATGGCCTCCTCGTCGGCGCGACGACGAAGGAATCGCTGGGCCATCCGGAACACGGCTACCGGTTCGGCGGCGATGTGCTCCGGCTGGAGGCCCATTGCCTCCAGCAGTGACAGGTGCTCAGTGATCACCTGATCGGACACCGCCAGCATGATGATTTCGTCATTGACCTCGCTGCCGCTTCTTACCTGCCCGGCGTTGAGATACCTCAGCCGGTCAGGTGTGATCTCAAATCCGAAGCGATCTTTGGCCTCCCATTGGACGGCGTCGTCCAGTTCGCGCTGCGGCATGTGCGGCAGGCGGACGTTCTTGATGCCCAGTTCCCCGTAAGAAAGAGCGCTCACCACGCGCCGCCCACCGAAGTTACACTTCCGTAGCATATCCCGCACCGCCGAGATCGCCAGTTCGCGGCACTGGGCCGGGTCGCCCGCCGCAGAAAGCGGGAACTGCCACCGCCCGCAAGCTCGCACCGCCAGATCGCTGCCGGGCTGGTGCAGTTGCAGCATCTTGATGCTATCGACACCAATGTCCAGAGCGATCGGCCAGTGTTTTTTCAGCCGCCACAATTTCATCCCTATCCATACCTCCATCCGTGAGGGCTGCAATTATGATGCCTCTACCGTTACCGTCACAGTGCCGGTCACGGCGTCAACCATTACCCTATAGGTCTGGTCACCGGCCTGCAGGACCACCGTCCCGCCGGCGCTGGGGTCGCCTGTCGGGTCAAACGTAACGGATCCGATCCCGCCAAATGCCGAGACAATATCCAGCCCCGACAGGTCGCGGTCCGTGGCGAAGTCGATTGTGTACACATTCTTAGTGATCGGATGAATCAGTGCCCCACTTTGGTTAGACAGCGAATAAGACTCATCCCCCACGTCGAAAGTTACCGTCACATTGGTCTGCGTGACGATGGCCGCGTCCTGGGCATATTGCAGGTCCGAGGCCACCATCCTGGCGCCGGCCATTGCAGCCGAATCGTTGGCCCCAGCGAGGTACGGAACCACCACCGCCGCGATGATCGCAATAACCAGCGCAACAGCAACCACTTCCACCACCGTATAACCGCCATTTGACAGCCTGTACCCCAGCGCGGACCTCCGGCTGAAAGGCAGCCGGTCGGTGAAGCCCGAAGGGCGGGGGGCGCTACTTCGTTCTTGTCTTTTTGGGTACAACATTTCCGATTTTTCGGCTGCCCGCACCCTTGGCAGGGGCTTCGGCCAGTTGCACCTTGGCCTTTCCGTCCCGGAACAGCCGAATCAACTCCTCCAGTTTGGTATTGGTGGTTTTCTGGACCTCCAATATCATCTTTCGTTGGGTGATGGCATCGAGGAATGCCTCGGCCCCGGCCGCGCGGCGGTCGTGCCCGACGGGCATGTCCGCCCAAAGCCCAATCACCAGCAGCGTAAGCAGGACCGCAATCGCCGTCAGACACACCCGCGTGTATCCGTCCACACGAAGACGAACATCCTTGTTGCCGACATCCATGACGTTGCTCCTTCATCTATCCGGTGCAGAATTCCATGTACACAAGATCAAATCCTATTACTCGTTCCACAAAACCACTTCCACTTTCGGTGCGCTGCGAGTTTCAAACAAATCCTGGATCTGCGAATCGCTTAGCGGATAATTGAGGATGAACACCTCGTCGATAGTCCCATCCCAACGGCGGTTCATCGTGCCGGAAGCATTACCACCAATCCAGGTCTCTATGCCGGCGTTGGTTTTAATGTCGCCGGAGTTGTCGCAACTCTTGAGAAAGACGCCGTCCTTGTACAGCCGCATCTTCGATCCGTCATACGTGCCCACTACAAAGAACCACTGGCCTGCTTCCACTTCTCCCGTATCGGGCTTTACCTCTTTGGCATCCGATGAAGTGCCGGCCCGCAGGTAGAATCGCAGTTTATGGTCTCCATCGGTCAGAATCGCCCAGTAATGTTTGTCGCGGTCATCCTCCTCGGACTTGGATATTATGTGGCCCTCATTGTAGTCCCAGTCGTCCAGGCGGGCCCAGGCGGCGATGGTGAGTCCCTGTCCATAGACGTCCATATCGTTGAGATCGACATAGTCGTTGTACCCGTCGAAATCGGCGGCCGTGTCGTAATCGCCGACAATCACTCCACCGGCCCCGACTGTAACACCATTTTCGTAGACGCCGTCGTTGGCCCCAATTTGATCGACGGCCGTCGAGCCCGTATCGCCCAGCCGCCACCATGACACCGGTGCCAGGTCCGAAACCTTCTGGGCGTACTCGTTGCTTACTTGAACGTTCATCGAAACGCTCTGGGTAATATTACCGACCGTTCCGGTGGCCGTGACCGTGAACAGCCCCGGGCTGCCGACCGAGGCGATATAGAACACGTAAGTGTCAGAGGTGTTATCGGCAAAGTAGGGTTCAACAGGTGACTGCGAAGACCCCTGCGCGGCGGGATTATCCTGCAGAGCGAACAGCCCGTGGGCCAGGCCCGATTCCGCCAGGTACCGCGCCCGGCTGGCCAGCACCAGATTGGCGGCGCTGGCTGTCTTCACCGACGCACCGTAGAGATAACTCATCCCCACGACCGCTCCGGTGGCAATCAACATCAGCACCAACAGCAGCGCGAAGCCTTTATGATTGTGTCCAACCTTGTCCATTGCCTTTTCAAGATTCCTTTTACGTGTCCAGAACCCACTGTCCGTCCTCGAATTTCACATACTGCAGCCAGTCAACGCGCGGGGCCGCAGCGCTGCGGAGCGTAACCTGCCGGGACCCCCGCCCGACCGTGAACCGGACCTGGAGCACCTTCGTCTGCGGGGCCGCCGGTGAGGCAACAAACGACACATCGGTCAATTCCGCAGCCCAGAGGCGCCCGGTCCACTCCAGGGCACCGACAAGCTTCTTCACTTGATCGATGGTCGCCACCTCGGACAGGGGAAATTCGATGTCCTTTTCCTCTTTCCACCATTCCTCCCACCAGTCGGGAAACTCAACGCGGTATTCGGCCAGTTCGCCCTGCCCTGCCTCGAACGTGAGCAGCCGCATCTCCGTCAGGTTGATCCGCCCGTTGCCGTTTGTGTCCTCGGCCCAGTAGGCCACGGAAGTCGAATCCTTCGCGGTTATGAGTTTGGCCTGGCGGAGGGCGCGCTGAACTCGCCGCATGCCGTTGCGGGCGATCTGGGTGTGGCGATAGAAATCCTCGCTGTACTCGTGGGCGGTCGAAAGCGCCATCGACATACCGCCCACCGCCAGGGCGATGATGCCCATAACCAACATCGCCATCAATAACTCCGCCAGCGTGAATGCCTTGGCATTGCGCGCCATGAGGGTTTCTTGTCCTTCTGCCCGCTATTGTGGTTGATAGACCAGTCGCGTCAGCGTAAGGAACGCGGTGCCCACGTACTTCAAGGTAACTTCGATGCGGACAAAGTTGGGGTCCTCCGAAGTGTCCTGGCCGCTGACGTGGATGTAGGCGACGACCACGTGCCGGCTCAGGCCCGCCACGGCCGGATTGTCAACCGCCTGCCCGTCCAGTCCGACAATGTCGGAGATCAGCTGATTGTAGCCGTCTTGGTATCCGTGGTAATCGTCAATGTTGTCGTAGAGGCTTCGGGAAGTCTCCCCGCTTTCGGAACCCAGGCCTCCGGAACCCTGAGGATCCTCGAAGGGCTTGGAAAGGATCTCCTCCATCATCTCCTGCCCCAGGTGCGCCGCCAGGGTTCGGCGTCCATCCACTTCCTCGTTCCGGGCGGCGGTGGTGAAGGGCAAGATGATGGTCGAGGCTCCGATGGACAACACCACCGAGGCCAGAAGCGCCTCCATGAGCGTCATGCCCCTTCGAGATATCCCGTGTTTATCCCTCATCTCCGCGTGCGTCCGGTAAGAACAGCCCGTGGCCCGCCCGGAGGCAAGCCCAAAGCCGCAGCCTCTACCGGTACTGGTGGCCGACGTCAGCGGGGGCGACCTGCCCGGGCGTCGAGTTGTCGTACCAGCCCTTGACCCCGCCGCCCAGCGACGTGGTATCCACCTGGCTGCCGGCTGCGCCATCCACAAACGGATTGATCGGAAACTCCAGCAGATATGGGCCGTATGGATATTGGCCCGGATCGCCTCCTCCGGGCATTACGCTTCGGTCGGCCTTGGTGG
>JASLZV010000017.1 GCA_030754715.1 Phycisphaerae bacterium | reverse complement strand
ACCCCCGGTCACGAAGCCTTCACCGCCATGCGTGCCCGTGGGGCGAACATGACCGACGTGGTAGTTCTGGTGGTAGCCGCCGACGACGGCGTGATGCCCCAGACCATAGAGGCCATCAACCACGCCAAGGCCGCCAAGGTGCCCATCGTGGTGGCGATGAACAAGATCGACGTGCCCAACGCAAACCCGACGCGTGCACTGGGACAGTTAGCCGAGCAGGATCTGCAGCCTCGGGAATGGGGTGGTCAGACCGAAGTGATCCAAACCAGCGCCGTGACCGGTGAGGGCATAGATACGCTGGTGGAGACCCTCAGCCTGGAGGCCGAACTGCAGGAACTCCAGGCGGAAACGGACGCGCCGGCCAGCGGGTACATCATAGAGGCGGAAATGAACCCCAGACTCGGCGCGGTAGCCAGGCTGCTGATACTCAGCGGGACGCTGCGCGTGGGGGAGGTGCTGCTCGCGGGCAAGGGCTACGGCCGCGTGCGCCAAATGACCGACAACAACGGCAAGGCCATCACCGAGGCCCCTCCGGCCACTCCCGTGGAGGTATCCGGCCTCAATGAGGTGCCCGAAGCCGGCGACCGGTTTTTCGTAGTCGACGACATTGAACAGGCCCGTAATATCGCCGAAGACCGCCGCCACCGGGCTCGCACAGAGTCCCTGGCCACAGGGCAACAGGTAACGCTGGAGAATCTGTTCAGCAAGATCGAGGCCGACCAGGTCACCGAGATCCGTCTGATCGTAAAAGCCGACATGCAGGGGTCGGTTGAGGCCCTTCTTGGTTCGCTGAACAAACTCAGCACCGACGAGATCCGGGTTAACATTCTCCACAGCGCGGTAGGCGGCGTCAGCGCCGGCGACGTTGCACTGGCCGAGGCATCCAACGCCATCATCCTCGGCTTTAACGTGGTGGCGGATCCTTCGATCCGACAGGAGGCGGAGGCAAAAGGCATCGACATCCGTCTGTACCGCGTGATTTACGATATCATTGAGGACATCAGCAAGACCCTGGAAGAAGGCTTGGCGCCCGAGGTTCGCCTAGAGGTGCTGGGACAGGCCGAGGTGCGACAGACGTTCAAGATTTCGCGCATAGGCACAATCGCGGGGTGCTACGTCACCAGCGGCGTGGTTCAGCGCGGCGCCAGCGTGCGGATCATCCGTGACACTGTTGTCATCGAGGATGAGCGGCAACTGGAAAGCCTCAAGCGATTCAAAGACGATGCGCGGGAAGTCCGCGCGGACATGGAATGCGGCTTGAAGATCGCCGGCTACGACGACATCAAGGAAGGCGACGTGCTGGAATTCTACCGCCGGATCGAGGTGGCCCGTAAACTGTAACAATGGTTCGCCCCCACCGGCAGGAGATGACAGGCCATGGCCACCATAGTCGCCCTGCTTCATCTGGAGTTTCGCCTGCCGGCAGCCTCCAACCTGAAGGACAAGCGGCGATGGGTGAAGGGATTCAAGGACCGTCTGGGGCACCACTGGAACGTGTCGGTGGCGGAGATAAGCGCCTTGGATGACCGGAACAGAGCGGTCTTGGCCGCGGCAATGGTCGCCAATGACCGGCGCTATCTCCAAGGCGCGATGCAGAAGATCGTCAACACAGCCAATATGCACCGGGACATGGTCCTGATGAACCATGAAATCGAATGGCTCTAGAAGCATCGATCCGGCCGGACACCGGTCCAAAGCGGCGTGCACCGGTGCGGGCAGGACGGTACGGACAGACCTATGACTCGGCGAACACAACGCGTGGGCAACCTGATCCGTGACACGGTCGGGCAGGTGATCCTGACCGGTCTGGCCGATCCGCGGATCGACCGGGCCCGCACCTCGATCACGCGCGTGGACATACCGGAGGACCTCCTGGCAGCCACGGTCTATGTGTCGGTCCTGGGAACCGAAATCCAACAGCGGCTTGCGGTGCGGGCGCTCAACCACGCCGCCGGGCACGTACAGGAACTGATGATGCGGCAGATCAGCCTGCGGCACACCCCCCGACTGACCTTCGAACTCGACGAAAACTTCCAGAGGACCCTGGACACGTTTGAAACCATCGAGCGGGCCATGCAGGAAATCAAGGAAAAGGAACGGGCCCAACAGGCAACGGACCCCATCGAGCAGGACTCCCCCGCCAACGGATAGCAGGATTCCGCTTCCATGAAAAACGCCAAGACCTACGAAAAGAAGATAAAGAAACTCCTGGGTTCGCCCAGAAAGAAACGCCTCGGCCCAGTCGACGACATCGACCAGAACCTGCCTACTATCCTCATCGAGGCGATACTGGAAGAGGACTCTACAATCCGCAAGGCCAAGAGGGCTCTGGCGATACTGACGAAAGAATTCGTGGACTTCAACGAACTGCGCGTCTCGCCGACCAAGGAAATCCTCGACTGCCTCGGGGCAAAGTATCCTCACGGTAACCGCAAGGCGCACATGATCCGGGAGGCGCTCGGCGGGATATACCGACACACCTCGACAACATCCCTGAAATACATAACGGACAGGCCCAAACGCGAGCGGCGCAGGTGCCTGTTAGAACTTGGCCTCAGCCCGTACGCCGCCGCCCTAGTCATGCTGAAGATCCTTGATGCACACGCCGTGCCGGTTGACCAGACCTTGGTGGACTGCCTGGAAATGAGTGAATATATTCACCCCGGCAGCGACCTGAACACTGTGCGAAGCTTCCTGGAGCAAATCGTCGGTCCCAACGACGGCTTGGCCGCCCATGCAGCCCTCCGCCGGTACGTGGAACGCTCGGCCAAGGCCCTGACCAAGTGGCAAAAGGCACGGGACGCCCAAGCGGAAAAGGCCGCGGCCCAAGCCAAGGCCCAAGCCAAGGCCCAAGCCAAGGCCCAAGCCAAGGCCCAAGCCAAGGCCGAAGCCAAGGCCCAAGCCAAGGCCCAAGCCAAGGCCGAAGCCGCAAAGGCCGAAAAGGTCGCCAAGAAAGCCCTCGCAAAGGCGACAAAAAGGCCCAAAAAAACCAGAAGGTCCGCTGGAACCATCAAGAAGGTCAAGAAAAAGACCTCAAGAAAAACCGCAAAGGCCGCCAAGAGGGCCGGTCGCAATAGACCTCAAAGGGGCCGAAAGAAAGCGGCAAGAAACAAGAAGTAGTTCCTGGGTCCCCGAAACAGAATCGAAAGAGCGCAGCACGATGGCAACAAGAACGTCCAAAGACAAATTGGTTCTGGGTATTCCGACCGGCTCGCTCCAGGACAACACGCTTGACCTCTTCGCACGCGCCGGGTACAGGATTTCGGTCCCCGACCGCAGTTACGCCCCCAGTATCGATGATCCGGAGATCTCCGTACTGATGTTCCGAGCGCAGGAGATGGCGCGCTATGTGGAAGACGGCGTGATCGACGCCGGCCTGACCGGCTACGACTGGATCCGCGAGAACGACGCCGACATCGTGGAGATTTGCGAACTGGCGTACGCCAAGCATCGGGGCAAAACAGTGCGTTGGGTGCTGGCCGTGCCCGAAGAGGGCCCCGTTCGGAAGGTTGAAGACCTCGACGATGGTATCGTAGCCACCGAACTGGTCAACGTGACGCGAAAGCATTTCCAAGACAAGGGTCTGAACGTCAAGGTGGAGTTCAGTTGGGGCGCCACGGAGATCAAGGCCCGCCTGCTGGATGGGATCGTCGATGCGACGGAGACCGGATCGAGCCTGCGGGCCAACAACCTCCGCGTGATCGATACGCTGCTAGAATCAACCACGCGTTTTATCGCCAACGCCGCAGCGATGGAAATTGAGTGCAAGCGTCAAAAGATCGAGAACATCGCGATGCTGTTGGCCGGAGCACTCGACGCCCGGAGCAAGGTCGGGCTCAAGATGAACGTGTCGGCCGCCCAACTCGAGGCAATCATGAAACTCCTACCGGCTGAAAAGTCGCCCACAGTTTCGTCGCTGGCGGACAAAGACTGGGTGGCCGTCGAGGTGATCGTCGAAGAACATGTGGAACGGGAACTGGTCCCACAACTCAAACGGACCGGGGCCACCGGAATAATTACCTATCCGCTGAACAAGGTGATCCATTAGTGGCGCGAGGCAGCGGCAAGCCGGGGATAAAGGTATGCGCGGTCTGGGTGGTTTTACTCACAGGCTGCGGTAGTCCCCAACCGGCCGCACCGCCGTCTGGGTCCCGTCCAACCCCGCCGCCGGCGCCCTTGTCGGCCAAGGCCCTGTTGCGATTGGATCAACTCCAGCCCCCTATACCCAAGACGCTCAAACCGACCACCGCGCCGGCCAAGGGCGATGAACTCCCGCCGCAGGCGTCCCAGGCCGTCGCGAAGGCCCAGAGCCTGATCGACCGCGGCCGATACGCCGCCGCCGTCAACCTGCTGATCCACCGGGCTGTGGACTTTGCGCCTACCAGCTCCCGCGTCCATCGCATCCTTGGACTGGCCTACACCCGCCTGCCGAATCCCGACAAGGCCCTGATTCACCTTCGCAAGGCCGTGCAACTGGACGGCGACGACCTGCGCTCGCACGTGATGCTGGCGCGGTTGTACGCCGAACAGAAGCAGCACGACAAGGCCATCGGCCACCTGCGGACCGCGCTGAACTGTACACAGGCCCGCGGCAACAACCCCCTGACCGGCGAGGCCGTCTTCCGCCTGGGCGGCCTGCTAACCAATGAGGGGTACTGGGCCGCCGCTCTGGAGTGCTACGAGCGGCTGAGCAAACACATCGAGGCACACGGTCGAGCCTACGCCACACGCCCGGCGCTGCGCCAGGTCGTGCTTCGGCCCCAGCGGCTTTTGATGCTCCGCGGCAAACTGCTGCAGCAGCTGGGAAGATCCGCCCGGGCGGCCAAACTGCTCCGGCGGGCGTTCAATCGGAACCGCTCTGCCACCAACTTGGCCAGGCTGCTGGCAGAGGCGCTCACCTCGGCGGGGCAGATTACCCGGGCCCAGGCGCTGGTGGTGGAGCTCACCGCTCAGCCAAACCAGCGGGCAAAGGTGCCCGCGATTGCCGCCGGTGTGTGCAAGGCCGCCGGCGACAAGGACCTCCCGCTGCGCATATGGCAAGCTTGCCGGGCAAAAGGTCGCGGCAACGGCAAACTGGCTGTCGCCTTGGCGCAGGCCGCCCAACGACTCGGCGCCGACGATCAGGCGACCAAAATACTCCAGGCCGCAGTGGCGATGGGAATTGACCCGGGCGACGCATTGGTGGTGCGGTTCCTTGTGGACGTGTACATCAAGGAAGGAAAGACCCCTCCGGCCTTGCGCCTGTTGGCCGGGCTGCTAGAGGTTGACCCGCGACAGAGTTGGATTGTCCGATCCGCATTGGACAAACTCCGCGCCACAGGGCTGAAAGCAAAGACTCTGGTCCATCAGGCCGCCAAAGCCAAGGTGGCCGACAGGCCGGCAATGCGCTTTCTAGCCGGACAACTGGCCAGGCTGCAGGGCGACCGATCGTTGGCAGGCCGGCAGTACGAACAGTCAATCGCCGCGGACCACAAGAAATCCTTCCTACCGCCATACGAGGCCCTGGCTGAACTCTACACCTCCCTAGAACAGCACGATAAGTGCGCTGTTCTGCTCAAACGGCTCAATGCCCTTTCCGCCGATCCTGATTCGCCGGGACTGCATTACGTTCGGGCCAAGATCCATCTGGCCCAAGGCAACGGAGCAACCGCAGCGGCATCACTGCGCAAGGCCCTGGGCATGGATCACACGCACGCGCCCACGTGGGCGGCCTTTGGCGAGGCTCTGGCCCTGACCGGGCAGGCCCGCAGAGCCGCTTCGGCATACCGTACCGCGACCAAGATCGACCCCAACTACCGCCGGGAAGAACTCACCGAACGCCTCTATAAGGTCTACCTCGACATGCGGAACTACGGCGATGCCCAGGCGATGGCCGAGTCCATCATCCGCCGCGAGCCCGTCGAGCAAGGCCGCCGCGGAAAGGCGATGCTGGCAAGGGCCCTGGTGCTTGGGGGCCAAGCGGATTCCATAAAGAGGGCTCGCCGCCTCCTGGCCGAACTGAAGGCCAAGGCCGGTGACGACCCCCAACTGCGGCTTTTGACCATCCAGGCGGATCTTTTCGACACGTCGGCGGTCATGTTCAAGAAGGATTCCCGCCAGGCGGTGGACGCTCTGGAGCGGCTTGCAGCCGACCGGAGCAGCGGGCATGACAAGGCCGCAACGCAAGTACTGGCAAAACTGCTCGAGCAAAACGGGGAGTACCTCCGCGCCGCCGAAACGTGGAAGCGTTTACCGGCGCGAAGGTTTTATCCCACCGCGCAGAAGGCCCAGGCGGTCGCTCTTCTGAAGGCTCAGAAATATGCCCTCGCCGCGGGCGTGCTCGAGGAGATATTGGCTGGCACGCCGGGCAACACGTGGGCGCGCGACGCGCTCATCGACGCGCTGAAACGCAGCGGCCGACACCACCACGCCGCCAAACGCCTGCGGGCGTGGCTTCAAGAGGCCACCGACGCCAAAAAGGCCTACAACCTTCGCGTGGAGTTGTTGGAAGTATGCACGGACGGAAAACTATACGATCAGGGGCAGAAACTTCTGGATGACTGGCTGGTGGTCGGCGGGGCGCAGGCCTCGGCCCTTATGGCCAACAAGGTCCGGTTGTTCAGCCAGGCCAAGCAACATGATAAGGCTGTGGCTTTGGCGCGGAAGTGGCTGGCCGATTCACCCAAGGAATACCCGGTCAAAGCTGTCCTGATTCACGCCCTGGTGGACGCCGAATCTCACGACAAGGCCCACGCACTGCTGGATGGGTGGCTGGCCGACTATGACAAGCAGGGCAGCCAAGAGGCGCATCGCCAGGCCGCGACGCTCGAAACACTGAAGGTGTACGCGTACACCAAGGCCAAACAGTGGGCTGCCGCGCGAACGCAAAGCCAAGTTTTCCTGAAGAATCGCCCTGAGAATTCGCCCCTGCGCGGCGCCTTGGTTCATTGGTTTCTCGACGAAAAAAAGCACGAAGACGCGCTTGAAATTGTTGACCGGTGGTTGGAAGAGTTGACCGCGACATCCGCCACCCAGCCGGCGCCGGCGGCGTCAAGTCGCCCGGAAACTCAACCGACCAGCAGGCCTGCAGGCCGAGGCGACCGGCAGGACGAGACAATCACCTGGTGCCGCCAAACGGCTGTAAGAATTCTACTTCGGCAAAAGGGTTACCAAAAGGCTCTAGACCGCGTAGAGCGGTACCTCAAGCAGGACAGCAAGAACATCGACCTGCTGGACCTGCGAGCGACGTGTTGGGTTGAACTAGGGCGGCTGAACAAGGCCACAATCGACCTGAAGACGGTCCACAAACTTGCGCCCAAAACCGCCGGGGCCAACAACAACCTCGGCTACCAGTTGGCCTGCCAGGGGACAGACCTCAACCGCGCGGAGCGAATGATTCGCTTCGCTCTGGACAGAGCCCAGCGCACGGGTATGGCCTCCCAGGGCCTGGCCTACCTTGATTCGTTGGGATGGGTGCTGTACAAGCGGGGCAAGCTCCACCAAGCCGGCAAGGTGTTCCTGGAGGTGGTCCGCCGCGGGCGCCGCGACGAAGACAGCCGCCACCCGGTCATGTTCAATCATGCCGGGGACGTGCATTATCGGCTCGGCTGGACCCGGCGCGCCGTGGCGCTGTGGTCGGAGGCGCTGGAACTGGCCAAGGACGACAAATGGGACTCGTATGACACCCGTCTGGTCAAAGCCAACGCGCCGGCCAAGATCGCCGCGGCGAAAGCCGGCAAGCCAGCGAAGGTTGACCCTTTGGGAAAAGGCGTAGCCCTGAAAAAGCGCGACAACTGATACGGCCAAGCAATGGAGATTCAATATGTCAGGGCATTCCAAGTGGTCGAAGATCAAACGGGGCAAGGCCGCCAACGACGCTAAGCGCGGGCGCATCTGGAGCAAACTGGCCAAGCGAATCATGGTAGCTGCGAAGGACGGCGGGGCAAACCCCGCCGAGAACCTGACGCTCCGCTACGCCATCGACGACGCCCGATCCGCCAACATGCCTAATGACACCATCTCAAACGCCATCAAAAAGGGCACCGGCGAGATAGGCGCGCAGAGTTTCGAGCATATCGTATACGAGGGCTACGGCCCGTCCGGCGTGGCGTTCATCGTGGAGTGTCTCACAGACAACCGCAACCGCACGGCATCGGAGATACGCAAGATATTCGAACGTGCCGGGGGACACCTGGGTGCAACCAACTGCGTGGCCTGGTTATTTGAGCAGAAGGGCACGTTTCTGGTATCGGCCCAGATCACCGATGAGGACACCCTAATGGAAATCGCCCTCGAATCCGGCGCCGACGACGTCACCAGCGACGATAACGGGTTCCAGATCACCTGCCAGGTGGGGGCCTACTCAGCGGTCAAACAGGCATTGGCCGACAAGGAGATCGAGACGGCCGCGGCGGAAATCGGCATGGTGGCCAAGAACACCGCGGCGGTGGCCGACGCCGGTACGGCCCGGAGGGTCCTGGGGCTCATGGAAGCCTTCGAAGACCATGACGACGTGCAGAACGTCTTCGCCAATTTCGACATCCCCGATGAAATCCCAGTCGAGGCGGAATAGGAATGGAGCGGTTGTTTCGTTCAGCGCGGCCGCGGGTTCGCTACTGGGCGGTGGCCTTGAGCCGCTCAACTTCGCGGCGCTCCTTTTCACGCAAGCGGTAGGCGCTGCTCGGCAGAAGACGGCGGTTGATTTCCTCCGCGGCGGCCAGTTGCACCAACGCTTTTTCGGCCTTGCCCGCAGCCACAAGCATCCTGGCAAAACCTATTCGCATCCGAAGGTCCTGGGGATCGCGCCGGACCGCCGCAGCCATGTGGTCCATCGCAGCGACCACCTCATCCGCCCGGTTCGGCCTGCGGCACGGGTCGCCCCAAAGGATATCGGCCGCCAAGCGGTGATAGGCCGCCTTCTGGTCATGGCGCCGGATCGCCTGGCAGACCCACTGGTATCCCTGTTCCCGCTGCCAGCGGTCCGGGCTGGTCGGTCCGCCGAGGCGCAGCCACAGCCTGGCTGCGTCCGCCGCCGAAATTGCATCCAGCGTATCTGCCCGCATGGCCCGGCGGGCCCAGAGAAGTGCACCATCTCCGTCGTCGACCATCAGACGGCGGGCGACCATTTCAGTCGCCCGAGCCCTGGCAGCTACCGGGCGCCACAGCACAGCGGCTACGAGCACCACCGCAGCCAACCCAGCCAAGGCCAACGGCCAACGCAATCGCGAGACATTCCGTGGTTTCCCGCACCCCTGGGCCACCGCCCCCCCGGCGGCCAGCCAAAACGCCATCGCCGCCCCCGGCATCCATAGACTGAACGTCACCAGGTTATGCAGCACAAAGCCAATCACCCCGCACCTCAGCGCCACGCGCGCGACGGGGCCGGCGGCGGCCGCGCCGGTTGAAACTCGTCCCCCCGCCCAGAACATCAGAACCAAGGCGACAGTCAGCACGATCGCCGGTTCGATCCCGTCAAGCCACAACAGCCCCCAGTGGCCCCGGGCGGCGGCGAACAGCGCGGGCGCGGCGATCACAGCCGCCGCCACCCATACGATTACCATCGCAGGCGACGACGAAACGCTGTTTTTCGGGCCTGCCGGCGGCAAATCAGGCGGCAAATCCGTATGCCTCCCCGGCCGACACGCCCCGGCCAGCACACCGCCGAGAATCAGTACATAGCATACCCCCCCGGTCACACCATATTGCGCCAGGGCATGCATGATGAAGTTATGCGGCGTTTTGGCGGCTTCATCCGCCTCGGCGCGTCGGTGGCGCAGATAGGCCGGGGAGAAGTTGCCCGGCCCGACGCCCCAAACCGACCGCTCGCGAACGATATCCGCGCTGCCGGTCCAATAATACCATCGAAACTTCAGCGTGGTCGTCGGGAGGCGGTCGTGGACCACCCCGCAGGCGACCACCGCCCCCACCCCCGCGCCGGCTACAAGGCCCGCCACCAGCACGGCTGTGCGCCACCGGCCAGCCAGGGACTTGCCGAATCGCAGCACCACGACGGCCCCCAAAGCCGCCACAACCGCCGAACCAATGGCGCCGCGGCTGCGCGTAAGAAGGATCACCGCAGCGATGGCCACCGGCACGGCAGTGGCGACAACCGCCGCCACCGTCGGCAGATGGACCTCCCCTTTAGGCCGCGATGCATGGGTTTCTTTGCGATCGCGCCAGGCGCGGAGCCACCTGTCGCCGACCAGGCCCGCCGCAGCCGCCAAAAGCACGATCAACAGCGAGGCAAACGGATTGGCCAGATTGAAGAATCCCAACGGCCCCGATGCGCGCAGCCGGTTCTCGAAGACCAGCGCCTCGGGCGATCCGGGCCTGATTCCCCAATCAGCCAAGGTCTGGTCAATGTACATTTCAAATCCGGAGATGCGCTGGGGGGTCTCGACGAAATACTGACAAAGCCCCTTGACGGCCAGCATGGCCCCCAGGGCTGCCAGCACGGCCAGGAGAATTCCCAGGCGCCTCCGGTCGGCGCACAGTTGCACCGTCAGCCAACAGGCCCCCATCAACGTTACCTGGTGGGTCCAGAATTCCCACGCCGCTCGCCGGTCACCAGCCCTCAGAGCCGACACGAGCGACAAAGCGGCGAATAAAAGAACCCCCGCGCCCAGCCAAGTGGCCCGAATGGACATCCGCCCAGCCAGGGCGCACCCCAGCGCCCACAGCGCACCGGCGACAAGGATCACCACACTATAGGTCACCCCGGCCAGTTCGAATTTGTCGGGAAGCAACGGTTGGCTGCCGTCGGCGAGGGGCGAGAAGCGCAGGCCTTCCAGCGCGGAGGTGCGAAACGGCATTTCCGGCAGCATCATCCGGCCGGCCAGAGACGCCAGCAGCAGCGCGAAGGCGGCCGCGTGCAGCATTCGCCCCACTGGCGTTACCTCACCAGCGCTGGGTACCGAAGGGGTCATGGCTTACCGTTGGCCGACTCCAGCATCGCAATAATCAACAGGATCAGGGCCGTCTGGGCAAACACCAGCGTTGCTCCGGTCCAGTTCGACACGTGCGGCAGCAGGGAAGCGGCGATTGCCGTCGCAGCAGTGCACAAGTAGACGGTAAGCACCGCCGCACGGACGCTCATCCCGCGCCTCAGAAGGCGATGTGAAAAGTGACGCCTATCCCCCACCATGAGGTTGTGGCGGTCACGGACCCGAAGCACGATGACAGTGAACATGTCGTACAGCGGCACGGCCATCAGCACCAGCGGCATGAAGATGGTGTACATTGAGGCCGCCTTGTCGGGGCGCACGTATGTCGTCAGGCAACTCATCACGCCCAACAAAAAACCCACCACCAGTGAACCGGCATCCCCCATGTAACTGCCGGCCGGGGTAAAGTTATGCGGCATAAAACCCAGAAGCGCCCCCAACAGCAAACACAACCAGACCGCCACGAACATCTGCCCCAAGCCGACTGCTGCCGCCAAGAGCGCCGCGGCGCATATCACCGCCACGCCCGCCGCCAAACCATCCATGTTGTCCAGGAAATTGAAGGCGTTGATAATGGTGACCAGCCACAGAATCGACACGATGCAACTGAGCGGTTCGCTGATCATAGTCAACACGCGAACCTGACAGAACAGGACCACCCAGCCACTGGTCAGGAACTGGGCAGCTAACTTGAATACCGGACCCAGAGCCAGGCGATCGTCGAGCAACCCAACCACGTGCAGCACAAACGCCCCAGCCAGAATCCCCAGCCCCATCGGCGCTTTGTCGGCTGCGCCGGCAACATACGCCGCCAAGTCTCCGGGCAACCACGCCGGCACAGTGGTGGCCGCCCATTCCCGCGCCAAGGCCATCAACAGCAGGCTCGGCGCCAGCACGGCTACGAAGATCGCACAGCCGCCCAGCAACGGCGTCGGCTGGACGTGCGTTTTGTGGCCGGCAGGCACGTCCACCATCCCCAGCCGCACGGCCACACGGCGCGACAGGGACGTGGCCAGTATGGAAATCCCAAAAGCCACCACCATGCCGCCGAACGCCACCCACAAGATCATTTTTACTCCTCACGCTTCCGGGCGCTCAGTAGCCGGCGCGCCTCAACTAGAAACTCATCATACCGACCCGAGGCATAGTCGGGAAAGGTCCAGGGGAGTTTTTCCCATCGCCCCCTGCGATACATCAGCGTCAAGTCACCGTAAACGCCCCGGGCGAGGTAGATCCTGTGCGAGAAGTTTTTCATGGTGGCCAACACCAGGCTCGCCTCGGTGATATAGCCCGGGTCAAGGTTGATCGGCCGGGGCGTCACCTGCCCGTATCGCCGGGCAAGGTCCGCCTCGATCCTATTAGTGCGGACCTTGGCCGATACCAACCGGTCGGGACGCACCAGCCGCTCGAAACTCACAAAGCGTCGCAGCAGGTTGCGGCCCATCTGCTTGGCGTAATAGTCGGTCATGTCAAAGGGCATGACAGGGCTTTCCAGGTCAACCGGCCCAAAGGCCGTTTCCAGCCGTCTCCGCGCGCGGGCGAACAGTTCAGCCTGGGCACAGATCATGCCGCAAAACAGTTTCACGCTGGGAGGCAGGCCCACTTGCGCCATGGGCGCATTGTCACGACACCTGCGATGAGTGTCAATGACAGACCAAGCGTTTCTGCTTGCCTGTCGATTGCCGCGGCGAGACAATGCGGCAAGGCCGGTAAAGAATTCTGGCAATATCGCTTCCTGTAAAACGTTATAAG
>JASLZV010000179.1 GCA_030754715.1 Phycisphaerae bacterium | reverse complement strand
ACGCCGACGAAAAACTCCTGAAGGAACTACGATTAACCCAGGACAAGTGGGAGAAGTTCATCGACGAGGCCTTCACCGACTTTTCCAAACTTGCCCAGCAGGACTTCTCCAACGGTGTACTCCTCAAGGAACTGCTGTCGGTCAAGTGCGACGTAACGATGGCCAAGGACGCCCTGAGCAAAAAGGCCGTCGAGATCGCCACCTCAGCCGAAGACAACGCCGTCGAAAACGCCAGGACGCTCACAACGAATCTCGAAAAGTGGCTGCCGGACACGCCGGACCGCGACAAGTGGGTGATGGAAGACCCCAGCGGCGGGCAGGAGAACATCGAGATGCCGGAACTGCCGAGTGAACTTGAAGACCTGGTAGGCGACCTGCTGGAGCAGGAGGAAGACCTGTTCGACGAAATGCAGGACATCTCGGCCAAGGCCACCGGCAGTTTCGACAAGGGTGCCGGCTGGGACGCGATGGACGGGCCAATATCCAGCATGAACGCTCAGGGCGTCACGGGCAACCAGTTGCCCAATTCCAGTGAGATTCACGGCCGGTCCGGGGAGGGGAGACAGGGCAAGAGCACAGGCGAGTTCGTGGAAGACAAGGCCGTGGGCAAAGGCGGGCGGCGCACGCCGACGCGCCTGACACCCGAGCCGTTCCAGAAGGGGCAGGTGGACGACCGGTCGCCCGAACCGCCCGGCGGGTCCACCGGCGGCGGAAAGATATCCGGCGCGGGCGCTGAGGGCCTCGAAGGCCCCGTGCCGCCGGAACTGCAAAAGCAACTCAATCGTCTGGCCGGGCGACAGGCCATCCTAATCAACAAGGCTCAACGCATCCGCGCGCAATTCAAGGTGTCCGACCACGCGAACCTGAAGTTGCTCAAGGCTGTTACGCTGATGAACCGGGTGTACGGAGACCTCCGGCAGTACCGCTATCACAATGCCCTGCGCAGGCGCAGAGAGGTAGTCGCAGCAATCCAAGACTCAGGCCTGCTGCTATCGGGCAAGGTGCAGGTGGATGTGGACGCAACGGCGGCCATGCCAAAGTACATCCGCGACGATATCGCAGACGCCATGAACGGATCGCTGCCCGAGGAGTTTCGCGAGGTGCTCAAGCAGTATTACCGCCGACTCAGTGAGAACGGCAGTGAGAAGTAAAACGCACCTGGGTTTGCTTGGCCGATCTGCTATATTGTGGTTATGAGACTCCCTGCACGATCCGTGCGAAAAGATCCATGGTACGTGGCCGGACTGACCTTTGAATGCCAGGGATGCGGGGCATGCTGCGCCGGTCCGGGCGAGGGATACGTTTGGGTCACCCCCGAGGAGATCGGCGCCATCGCCGAGCATCTAGGCATCTCCCGGCAGGAGGTTCACAGTAAATATGCCCGCAAGGTGGGCAGGCGATTCAGTCTGAGGGAACTGCCCGTCAGCAAGGACTGCATGTTTCTGGCGGCTAACTGCCAGGACCGCCGGCACTGCGGGATATACCCAGTCCGTCCCAAGCAGTGCCGAACCTGGCCGTTCTGGAAGTCAAACCTCCGCAGCCCCAAGGCCTGGGTCTCGGCCCAAGCGCGCTGCGTGGGCATCAATCGCGGGCGAACCCACAGCCTTCAAGAAATACAGGCCCTGTGCAATGCCACACGCGAGTGACATCCCTTCGGCCGGGCTCTGCGATCTGCTCCAGGCCGTGGGCCAATGCCGCAAGAAACCCGCATTCATGGAGGCGCTACGCGCATTGTACCGCTGCGTTGACCAGGCCGCTGCCGACCAGGGAGCCGTCTGCATGGGCGGCGGGGTCTGCTGCCGCTTCGATGTGATGGGGCATCAGCTTTATACCTCGGCGGGCGAGTTGGCCCTGCTCGGCAGCGTGAGGCCGCCGGACATGTCGCGCTGCGATCGTGACCGGTGTCCATATCAACGAGGCCCTCGCTGCGAAGCCCGGCAGGTACGTCCGCTCGGCTGCCGCGTATTCTTCTGTCGCGGGGACCTGGTGCGGTGGTCCAACGAAACCTACGAAAAATACCACCGCCAATTGCGCCGCCTCCACAAGACCCACTTGCTGCCGTACGCCTACGTGGAACTGACCGCAGGCCTGACGCAATTGGGCGAGATTCTTGGTTCTTCGCCGGATTACAGCCAATCAACATCCAGAGCCCCGCTCCTGTTGACCTAGTACTACAGCCGCGCTTTGGTTGGTGCCCGTGCTTTGTAATGGCAACGACGAGCGATAGCTTGATGGTGGCGTCGCCAGAACGACCGGGCGGTGGAAGCCCCCTGGCCCCCATGGTCGGTACTGCAATTCATAAGCCGGCTGGCAAATGGCCTCATGTTTTACAATTCACCGAAGACCTGGTGGACAAGGGCGCGTACGAACAATCGGCGGCAATGGCTGAGCCGGACGTTGCCGGGGGCACCTTCGCGCCGATTGGTTGTCTTCATGACGAGCAAGCCGTCGAACAAACCGCATTCAGACAAATCGTCCGATGGCACAAGAATATACTTACACACAATACTTCACGCTATCGGCCGCAGGAACGCGTTGCGTCCGGAGGGCAGAACGAGTAAACACAACGGCACTGGATTCAACCGAACGCAGCAGAAAGGGCTTGGACCATGGCAGAGGTGATCCTGGAGGGAGTCTCGAAAGTGTTCCCCGGCGGCATAGAGGCCGTCAAGAACGCCGACCTCGTTATCAAGGACGCCGAGTTTATCGTCCTGGTCGGTCCGTCGGGGTGCGGCAAGAGCACCACGCTGCGAATGGTCGCAGGTCTGGAAGAGATCACCGAAGGGACAATCCGCATCGGCGGCAGAGTAATCAACGACGTTCCACCCAAGGACCGGGACATAGCGATGGTTTTTCAGAACTACGCGCTGTATCCACACATGACCGTGTACAAGAACATGGCATTCGCTCTGAAATTGCGGAAGTTTTCCCGCAAGGAGATTGATCGGCGCGTCGCCGAGGCCGCCAGGATACTTAACATCGCCGAACTCCTGGGGCGCAAGCCGAAAGCCCTTTCCGGCGGTCAGCGCCAGCGAGTTGCCCTGGGCCGCGCTATTGTGCGCGCACCGGCTGCGTTCCTCTTCGACGAGCCGCTGTCCAACCTGGACGCGAAGTTGCGAGTGGGAATGCGGGCCGAACTGAAACGCCTACATCACCGGCTGAAAACTACCACTATTTACGTCACGCATGATCAGGAAGAGGCCATGACGCTGGGGGACAGAGTCGTTGTGTTGAAGGATGGTGTGATTCAGCAGTGCGGTGCGCCCTTGGAGGTCTATGATGCGCCAGCTAACCGATTCGTCGCCGGTTTTGTCGGTACGCCGCCGATGAATTTCCTCGACGGGCGACTAATCGCCGAAGGCGGCGGCGTTTTCTTCGACGAGGGTTCGGCCCGGATACGGCTGCTGGAGGAACAGGCCGCCGCGCTGGTGAGATGGAAAGGCAAGGAAGCTGTTCTGGGAATTCGTCCCGCGGCCATGGGTACGCACGGCGAGGGCCGCTTCGCCGGGGAGGATAACGTCCTGCCGGCTCAGATTGGCGTGGTCGAGCCCCTCGGCGAGAAAATGGACATCTACGCTACCACTGCGAGCCACCCGCATATTGTCGCCCGCGTCGACGCCCGCCGCGACTTGGCGCCCGGTGGAAAGGTGCGGCTGCACCTGGACATGAGAAAAGCCCATTTCTTGGAACCCGGCGAGACCGGCCAAAATCTTACACGGGAACTGAACGTATAGGGTACGTGGGTAATTCCGGCCATACCGGTCAGCCATGTCCGGACCTCTGGGCCCAAGCGAACGAGGGCGGCAGGAATAACTAACGAGTTCAGAGCAACCTACCGCACCCCACACAAGACTTTGTCCATCGAGAAGTGGCGGCGCGTAATTACGGCTGAAGGTATTGCTTGCCATGCCAGGAAGGCATCGATATCCCGGGTATCCTTCAGCTTCCGGACCATCAGGAACGAACCAGCTGGGAATGGCCGCAAGGCCGAAAGAGCTATGGGGGGTTCTTGGAGACTATCGAAGATTGCATTGATTGCGGCGTTTGCCAAGAGGCGTGCCCGCAGCGGCTTCCGATCCGCGAGCGACTCCACCAATCGCAGGAGCTGTTCGCCAAACCGGGCTGAGGGTTAGGTGTGCTGGTTCCTCGGCATTATAGCCGATGAGGAATTTGGGACGTAGATATGGATGATAGGGACAGGACCGGGTGGCCACGAGCCCGCGTCGCCTGGTAGCCAGGCCTTTTACCGGGCGGACGCTTTGTGATGGCTCTTAGGGCTCCCTCGCCCGATGCCGTCCTCGGAAGGCGGTCTTGGCCGGACCCTACAAGTAGCACCAAGCCCGTTTTGGACTTCGATTTGCTCATGACGTCATGGTAAGCGTCGGCGATATTTGGGGTAAAAAAATACCGCCTCCTACTTAACTGCCCCCCCAAACCAGTCGATGGACGAAGAGACGGGGCGATTTAGGAGAACACGGCCATGACCGGCGCGACGCAAAAAACGGCTGAACGCAGACGTCACCCGCGGATGCATCTCCGGATGGACCTGCGGTGCGTCAGGCTCGACCCACATGAAGGCGATGTGATCGACAGGATCCATATGCTCGATGTCTCGCGAGGAGGAATAGGGGCTGTCACAGACAGGGACTATTATCCCGGGCAGCGTGTGGTGCTTTGCCTGCCGCCTGCCAACGGTCGCGGGAAACGGCATGTCTACGCCACCATACGCCGCTGCCGCTTTGATCG
>JASLZV010000178.1 GCA_030754715.1 Phycisphaerae bacterium | reverse complement strand
GGGGTGTTTAGGAGATTAGACGTGGATACAAGACAAGAAATCCGAGAGTCAATTACCCAGGCCTCCCAAAACGGCAAGGTTCCCTGCAAGACGCTGCTGGATCTGGCGGAGCGGACGGGAACGCCCCCCGCGGAGGTCGGGCTGGTCTGCAACGAGATGGACATTCGCATCTGTGGCTGCCAACTGAACTGTTTTCCGTAAGACTCTCCGGCAACATGGAACTCATCGCGAAGTATCCGATTCGTCGGTTCGAAGGCGGCCGGTTCGTCCTGGGCGACGGCAAGGCGCGTATGTTGGAGGAGATCGACAAATCAGGCTCCCTGGCGCGGCGGGCGCCGAATCGCTGCACATGAGTTACCGGGGGCTGCGGAGGAGGTTGTTTCCAATTGTCTCTTGACGGTGGCGGGCCGGGGCGTTATGTTTTGTCGGGCAAAACACTTCGCTGGTTATCGGTGTTCCAAGAGGCGAAATGAGGAGAAATTCCTGCTGGGTTCAATCCGGGTTTCTCTGGGTAGGCCCGCAAGTGCCAGACCACAGGCCCCTGTTTAGAGCGATGCGCGTGAAAAAGCTCGGTTACGTTATCGTTGTGCTTGCCTTGATCGCCCTGCAGGGCGGCTGCAAAGAGGGGTCTTCTTCGCAGACCAGGACAATTCGGTTGGCCACGACCACCTCGACGGAGAATTCCGGGCTATTGGACGTGTTGCTGCCGGCGTTCCAAAATGACACGGGTATCGAAGTGCATGTTATGTCGATGGGTACCGGAAAGGCGCTGCGGACCGCCCGGGATGGCAATTGTGACGTGGTACTGGTCCATGACCCGAAAGCGGAGGCCAAGTTCGTTGCCGAAGGGTTTGGTGCTAACCGTCAGAAGGTGATGTATAACGATTTCGTCATCCTTGGCCCGGCGAGCGACCCGGCCGGCGTGAAGGGGATGAAATCAGCCGCTGAGGCGATGGCGAAGATCGCCGCGGCGAAAAGCATTTTTATCTCCCGTGGAGACAATTCCGGTACACACAACAAAGAGATGGTGCTTTGGCAGGCCGCCGGACTTGAACCCTCCGGTCGCTGGTTTCGCTCCGTTGGAAGGGGTATGGGCGATACGCTGGAGATGGCCGACCAAATGAAAGCCTGCGTGCTTGTCGACCGCGCAACCTTCATCAAGTTTCGCCGTAAGATCGATCTGGTAGTCCTGGTGGATGGCGACAAGCGGCTGCATAACCCCTATGGAGTCATCGCGGTCAGTCCAACCAAGCATCCCCACGTGAGTTATAATGATGCGGCAAGGTTTATCGATTTCCTAACCTGCGACAAGGGTCGCAAGATCATCGGAGATTACAGGCTGCAAGGAGAAATACTTTTTCATCCCTGGCCCAAGCGGGGCGAGCAGCCGGCAGGCGGCAAGGGCGAAGGTGGTTTATGATCGAAGCGGTACAAAAAGCCGGTCAACTGCTCTGGCGGCTGGACCCGATCCTTTTGGATTGCGTGAAGGTCTCGCTGCTGTGTTCTCTGACGGCCACCGCGGCTGCGGTGCTGATGGGAGCGCCGGTGGCGGTGCTCCTGGGGCGTAAGCACTTTCCAGGCCGGCGTGTGCTGGTGGTGGCGGCCCACACGGGCATGGCCGTGCCGACGGTGGTGATCGGTCTGCTGCTTTACGGTCTACTCAGCCGCAACGGACCGCTGGGGGTGCTGTCGATTCTGTACACACCCAAGGCGATCATTCTTGGCGAGTTTGCCTTGGGATTCCCGATTATCGTTGCCTTGTTTTCTGCTGCTGCGGCCGGTCTGGACGCCAGGATCGAGATGACCGCTCGAACCCTCGGCGCCGGAAGGTTTGGAGTATTCCTGACGGTCGTCCGCGAAGCCAAGGTAGGCCTGATTGCAGCGACGATGTCGGCCTTTGGGCGCTTATGCTCGGAACTCGGCATCGCCATGATGCTCGGAGGGAGCATCAAACACCATACGCGAACGATGACCACGGCGATTGCGATGGAGACGTCCGGCGGGGAGTTTACGTTCGCCTTGGCGTTGGGTCTGGTTTTGCTACTGGTCGCACTGGGTGTCAATATCGCCGCGCAACTGTTCCGCCTGCCGGCCCAGAGGCGTCATCCCGATGTTCTGTGAATGTCACGACATACTGGTTCGTTACGGTCGGACGGTCGTGCTCGACGTCCAGCGGCTGGCTATCCCGGCCGGTCACATCACCACCATTGTCGGTCCCAACGGTGCCGGCAAGACGACGCTGCTTGAGGTCCTGGCGCTGCTTCGCCGCCCGACTTGCGGACAGGTGAGCCTTTGGGGCCGGCCGGCTGAGGCGAGCGATCGAGAACTCCAGAAGAAGATCGTAATGGTGATGCATCCGGGATACATGTTCCACGGGGCCGTGTGGCATAACGTGATGTACGGCCTGAGGGCCCGAGGCACCCGACGGTCGGAGTCGCGATTGCGAGCAGCCGACGCCTTGAAAATGGTAGGCATGTCGGACTTTGCCCATCGTAACGTTGTAGACCTTTCAGCGGGGGAACGGCAGCGTGTTAACCTTGCCCGGGCAGTTGCAATTGGCCCCGAAGCCGTGCTGCTTGATGAGCCTTCGGCCAACGTAGACACCCGGACCGTCGCGCTCATCCGCAATCTGCTTCGCAGACTTTCACAGGAGCAGGGAACAACAGTTATTCACACCAGCCCGGGCAATAGCCAACTGCATGATATCGCCGACCGGGTTGTGTATATCGAAGCCGGACGAATACTGAAGAGCGACGAGCGGCCCAGTGATAATTGAGCCACAAGAAGCATTGCAGATTCGATCGTCCTGGTTTGTGTTTGTGGCAGCCTGCGTTTCAGGGAGCCCAGGGGGGAAAGTCTGCCTGAGCGGGGCCCCAAAGCGGTACAATGTTGCGCAAGGAGCCGGTCTCAATGGCGGATGACGACGTGGAATAGAGCAGGTGTCTACGATTCGGGCGGGGCCGGGGCCGGCGGCCTACGTATTGGCGGGTTTCTTGTCCTCGTGTCTGAATATCGGTTTGACCTTGGCGCCCCAAGCCTCTATTTCTTTCTGCTCGGCTGGAGTAACGGGCTTGAAGTTCATCGCCAGGTCCACGGCCATGCGGAACAGGGCTTCGTCTCCCGGCGAGATTGCCGCGGCTACCGGCTGGCTGAGGGCGAATCGCAGTCCCAGATTCACTTCACGGGGATCGGACAGTGGGCGATACCAGCACTTGGGAAACTTCTTTTGCTGCGAGGGATCATTTGACGTCCATCGCCCGCGGGCCATCGCCTTGAGGGCCAGGAGGGTGACGTTTTGCTGCGTAGCCTTCCTGACGACCTGCGGCCCGAAGTTTCCCGAGTAGAAGCACGCGAAGTTTATCGGAAACAAGACTGAGTCGAAATCATACCGGTCCATCGCAGCTAACGTTGCGGTTACCGAGTGTGCCGAGAAGCCCAGATGCCGCACCACGCCGGCCTTTCTGGCCTCTATAAGCGCCTCCATCGCCCCGCCCTTGGCGAAGGCCGCGTCCACGTCCTTCTTGACGTTGGTGATGCCGTGAAGTTGATACAAGTCCAGGTAATCAGTCTCAAGTCGCTTCAAGGATCGCTTCAATTCCGCCCGGGCGCCCTCGGCGTTGCGATGCGCTGTCTTGCAGGCCAGAAAGACCTTCTTGCGATACGGTTTGAGGGCCGGCCCCAACTTCAACTCAGCATCGCCGTAGGTTGGGGCGACGTCGAAGTAATTGATACCCTTCTCGACGGACCAGGCCACGACCTTGTCGGCGTGCTTCTGTTCGACCCCAGCCACCACTACGCCACCAAAGCCGATAATGGACAGGTCCGCGCCCGTCCGGCCGTAGGGTCGGCGTGGGAGCAGCGGCGAGTTTGACTCGGCGCCGGCTGCCAGGACGGCACTTTGCTGGAAGTCCGTCATCAGTCTATTTATCGCCGCGGCCCCTCCCAGGCCGAGCGTAGCTTTGAGAAAGTCTCGACGTTTTATGTGCAGGTTCCTTAACAAGAGGCAAACGCCGGTTCGTTGGGTTGCAATCTCCGTGGGCTCAACACTGTCCGCACGGACCGATCGGGCCGGCTGTTGCCCTTATCAGGATACCCCAATCGTCCGGCAAATACAAAACTCCGTGGTGGGAAGGTCCATCGTTGAGGCCGGGCGATGAGGTGAGTGTTGGGCAGTGGACGTCAAGCCCTTAGGCGCGTCGGCAGCAGTTTTTGAACTTTTTGCCGGAGCCGCAGGGGCATGGGTCGTTGCGCCCAGGTGCTGGGTGCGGCGAAGCGGCGCGGCGGCGCGCGGCCTGGCTGGTCGGTGGTTCTTGGCCGCGGTTGATGTATTCGGCGATCCGGCGCAGTTCCGGCAGGGCCTGGCGGAAGAAGGCCTTGTAGCCTTGGCAGAAGTAATTCACGCGTTCCGGGGTGCCATACAGTGGCATGTGGTGCTTTGGGCAGCCGCCCCGACAGAGGTCCAGAAACTCACAGTTGCCGCAGGTAGACGGCAGGTGAGTCTTCAGCCGGGCAAAGTCCTCGATTTTCGGGTGGCGGAGGAGGTCGGCTAGCGGCGCGACGGTGAGGTTGCCGATCTTCCACCGGGATGAAACGAAGTGGTCGCAGGCGTAGAGGTCGCCGTTGAACTCCAGTACATAGGCGTTGGCGCAGCGGGGGCTGTGGGAGCACATGGTGGAATGGCCTCGGGCCAGGGTATGCAGCACGCTGTCAATGAACCGCTCGGACACGCTGGTCACGTCGCGGGCGATCCACTGGTCGAAGACGTCGATCATGAAGCG
>JASLZV010000177.1 GCA_030754715.1 Phycisphaerae bacterium | reverse complement strand
ACTGGAGGCAGTTGGTGACGGCGTGCAATTACCCGGTGTGCCGGGACATTGTGGTGAGCGTTTCGAATGACCGGGCCGTTGCGGCGCGGAAGGGCGTAATGCGACTCCTGCTGGCCCGGGCACCGGAGAACAAGCAGTTGAACGCGCTGGCCAGGCGGATGGGCGTGGACGGTACGGACTATCCCACGGTCACCAACACGCTGCGGGACTGCATCCTCTGCGGAATGTGCACGGCCGTGTGCAAGGAGGTTATCGGGCGCGCGGCGATTAGTTTTGTCGGACGCGGCTCGGACCGGTCCGTCAGCACGCCCTTCGGCCAGCCTTCGGAAGACTGCATCGGCTGCGGGGCCTGTGCGGCCATCTGCCCGGTTGGAACGATTCAGGTGAGAATCCACCAACAAGAAGGTGAGATTGAGATATCGCCGTTCAAGGCACGGTCCAAACTGCTGGTCTGCCATGAGTGCGGCGCCCGCATGGTCAGCGTGCCGGTGGCGGAAGAGGTTTTCAAGAAGGCCGAGGACAAGTGGGGAAAGATTGATTGGGAAAAGTTCCACCGGCGCGCGCGGCTGTGCCCGAAATGCAGGCGCAAAGAAACCACCTCGGCGGTCGCTGCCGTAGCGGGCGGTCCCGACGAGATGAATAATTTGGGTCGAATCAATTTATTGAGAAAGGAAGATTGAAGTGTCGAGAATCATTGCGAAGGCGGCCATACGCGGCGCGCACAGGATGGTGGAAAGGGCCGAAGATGCCCTGGCCAAGGCAATCGAGGCCAAAGGCAAGGACGCGGAGGTCGCTTATCCCAATACGGCGTACTATCTTCCCATCATGTACCTTTTCCTCGGTCAGAAGGTTGAGAAACTCGGCGACCTGGAAGAGTCGCTGCAGGAGGCCCGCAAACTCCTGCGAAAGGTCCCCAACGACGAGTTGTGGTTGCCCTACCTGGGCGACACGCTGGACTGCGGCGTGGCGACGCTGATTGCCGAGGAGGCGATAGAGGCCCTGAAGTTCGTTACCGGACCGACGCCTGTTGAGGGAATCTGGCTCAGCTTTACGGACGACGGCATCCTGCGGACGCAGGGGATCAAGTTGGTGGATGGGCGCATGCCTGGCTTCGCCGCGGTCGTGGGGTGTACTGCGACCAACGAACAGGCGGTACAACTTGTTCGCGGAATGCAGGAACGGAGTATCCTGGTGTTCATGGCCGGTCACACGAACGGCCGGGCCGTTGCGGAACAACTTGCCGAAGCGGACATTGAAATGAACTGGGACACCTTCCTGGTCCCTTATGGCAAAGAGATAACAGCGGCTGTACACGCGCTGAACTTTGCGGCCCGATCGGCTATGACTTTCGGCGGCATCGTGCCCAAGGGCCTGAAGGAAGCCCGCGAGATCCTTCTGTACAACAGGAACCGAGTGTACGCGTTTGTGCTGGCCATCGGAGGCGACGACGATGTTCCGGAAGACCAGGTGATTACCGATGAGAAGTACGCCACCGCCGCCGGGGCGATCAACTTCGGCTTTCCGGTCATCTCGGACGTAAATATCCCCGAGATACTGCCCACGGGCATCTGCACCTACGAGCACGTGGTGGCCAACGTTACGATGGAAGAGATTGTCACCAGGGCCGTCGAGGTGAGAGGCCTGACGATCAAGATCGAGAAGATCCCCATCCCCGTACCGTTCGGCGCGGGCTTTGAGGGAGAGCGCGTCAGAAAAGAGGACATGTACGTCCAGTTCGGCGGCAAATACAGCGACGGGTTCGAAGTGCTTCGGATGAAATCGATGGATGAGGTCGCCGACACTCGGATCGAGGTGATAGGGCCGGAAATCGACGAGATGACCGAAGGTGAGGCCTATCCGCTGGGCGTCGTTGTCGAAGTGGCCGGCAGGAACTTCCAGGAGGACTTCGAATCGGTCGTCGAGCGGAGGATCCACGAGTATATCTCCTGTGCCAACGGCATCTTCCACATGGGCCAGCGCGCCATCACCTGGGTGAGGATCAGCAGAGAGGCCCACAAGAAGGGATTCAAGGTCAAGGACTTCGGAGAGATCCTTCTCGCAAAGATTCACAACGACTTTTCGGCCATCATCGACCGGGTGCAGGTGAAACTGTACACGGACGCCGAGAAGATCAAAGGATCTCTCGAAGAGTCTAGGGTCATCTACAGGCAGCGGGACGACCGAATCGGCGGCATGACCGACGAGGACGTGGAAGATTACTACTCCTGCACACTGTGCCAGTCTTACGCGCCCGACCACGTGTGCATCGTGACGCCGCAGCGGCTGGGTTTGTGCGGGGCCTATACGTGGCTCGACTGCAAGGCGTCCCATCAGATCAACGAGCACGGGCCCAATGAGCCGGTGTCCAAGGGCAAGTGTGTCGACCCCGTGCTGGGACAGTGGGAGCATATCAACGAATATATTTCCGTAAAGTCAAACGGGAACCTCACGAAGTTCAGCGCGTATTCGATGCTGGTGGACCCGATGACATCCTGCGGCTGCTTCGAGTGCATCGTGGGGATCATGCCTGAGGCGAACGGTGTCATAATCGTGGACCGCGATCATCAGGGGATGACGCCGATCGGGATGAAGTTCTCGACTCTGGCCGGACAGATCGGCGGGGGGATCCAGACGCCCGGATTTGTCGGAATCGGCAAGGTCTACATCACCAGCCCCAAGTTCATCTCGGCGGAGGGCGGCATTGAACGCGTTGTCTGGATGCCGAAAGTTCTTAAAGAGGAGATTACCGAACGTCTCAAGGCACGGCTTGAAGATATCGGCAAGCCGGAACTCCTCGACAAGATCGCTACCGAGGAAGACGCCGAAGACCCCGAAAAACTCGTGGAATTCCTTCAGAAAGCCGAACACCCCGCCCTGGCGATGGCGGCAATGATTTGAGGAGAAGATCCCATGGCCATGACCGCAATGGATATTTACAAGAATCTGCCGAAGACGAATTGTAAGGATTGCGGATTCCCGACCTGCCTGGCGTTTGCGATGCAGGTGGCAGCCAAACAAAAGGCCCTGATCGATTGCCCGCATCTTTCCGACGAGGCCAAAGATGCCTTTTCCGACTCATCGACCCCCCCCATGAAACTGGTGCACATCGGCCCGGAGGGTGACAGCGGCTTTGAGATCGGCCAGGAAACGGTCATGTTTCGCCACGAGGAGAAGTTCCATAATCATCCGGTTCTTGCAGTGAAGATTGCGGTCGCGCTGTCGGACGACGAAGCCAAGGCCAGGAGCGAGGGGATCAACAAGGCCGTTTTCACGCGCGTTGGCGAGGAGATTGCCGTGGGCATGGCAGCGGTCGAGATCGAAGGTCTGTCGGCCGATGCTGCAGCCGCCAGGGCCAAGTCGCTGTGTGAGACCAGCCGCGTACCCCTGGTGTTGATGGGCTGTGACCCGGTGACCATGGGGGCTGCGGTCGGCGCCGTTGCCGACAAGAAGCCGCTGATCTATCGGGCTACACCGGACAACTCAGAGGCCATGATAAAGGTCGCTGCCGAGAACAAATGCCCCTTGGCCGCCGGCGCCGAAAGCCTCGAAAAGCTTGCCGATATCACTCAGGCAGCCAAGGGGGGGGGAGTGGAGGATCTGGTGCTTGTATTTGACGGTCACCAGACGGCCCGGGCCGTTCGCGATATCACTTCGGCACGAAGGGCTGCCCTGAAAAAGAACTTTCGTCCACTCGGCTTTCCGGCAATGGTTGACGTGGCGTGCGACGATCCGGCCACGGAGACGGTCCTGGCGACGGCATTTGTGGCCAAGTACGCCGGGATCATTGTGATCAACGGTCTGGATGGTAGCGAACTGATTCCGATCCTGACGGCGGTCCAGAACATCTACACCGATCCGCAGGTGCCCAACACCGTTGAGGCGAAACTCTGTGAGGTGGGAGACGTCAACGAGGACTCGCCGCTGCTTTTCACCACGAATTTCGCGCTGACCTACTTCAGCGTCGAGGGCGAGGTGGAACGATCCAAGGTTCCCTGCTACATCAGCGTGGTGGACACCGAAGGTCTGGGTGTCCTGAACGCCTATGCCGGCGACAAGATCTCCGCGGAGATGGTGGTCAAGACGCTTGAAGCGCAGGGGGCTGCCGAAAAGGTCAAGCACCGCCGGCTGGTCATCCCCGGTCTGCTGCCGACCTTCAGGGCGGAGATCGAAGACACGTCGGTCTGGAAAGAAGTCATCATTGGGCCCGAGAACGCCACAGGCATACCGAAGTTCCTTGCGGAGACCTGGAAATAGGAGACGAGCTATGCCCGAGTACACGGTTGTTTTTGCGCCGCTTGAAAGGACGGTCAGTGTGCCGAGGGGTACCACACTTCTCGAAGCGGCCGGCAAGATCCGTATTACAATCGACAGCGCCTGCGGCGGCGACGGAATCTGCGGGCGATGCAAGATGATTGTCAGAAAGGGCAGCGTCGGTGGCGACGTTACCGGGCGGCTGACGCGCGAGCAGATCCGCCAGGGCTTTGTGCTTGCATGCCAGGCCACGGTTGAAAGCGACCTGCTTATCGAGATACCCGAAGAAACGCGGGCTGTCGAAAAAATCGTCATCGACAAGGATGCGTGGCGGTTCAGGGCCGACGGTCCGGCGGTCCGGGAAAAGGAGTTTGCAAAGTCCCCAGTTACGACTAGGGTCCTGCTCAAGATGGATCCGCCAACGCTTGAAAATAATGTGGCCGACTGCCAGCGGATTCAGATGTGGGTTCAGAGGCTGGCTGGAATCTCGTCGATGCAGACAGGTTTGAAGACCATTCGCCGCATGCCGGATATTCTCCGGGAG
>JASLZV010000176.1 GCA_030754715.1 Phycisphaerae bacterium | reverse complement strand
GTTACTGCAGCCTCCCGTAGGAGTCCGGGCAGTGTCTCAGTCCCGATGCGCCGGGCCAACCTCTCAGTCCCGGTAGCCGTCGTAGCCTTGGTGAGCCGTTACCTCACCAACAAGCTGATAGCACATGGGCCGCTCCCTGGCCGACAGGTCCCCGAAGGGATCCCCATCCTTTGACCGCTGTGCCTTATGACACCGTGGTCTCATCAGGTATTACCCGCAGTTTCCCGCGGCTATCCCTGTGCCAAGGGTACGTTGCCCATGTATTCCTCGCCCTTTCGCCACTCTACTTGCTCCCCGAAGGGAACTTTCGCGTTCGACTTGCATGTCTTAGCCACGCCGCCAGCGTTCGTTCTGAGCCAGGATCAAACTCTTCAGTTGATTTATCGTCCTATCCCGAGAAGGGAACAGGCGAGCTGGCCTCGAACCAGCGTGGGGACCACGACCTTCCGGTTACCCGGGGGTCGACTACCGGCGCCTGCATCCGAAGCTCGGGCTTCGGGCAATAGAAGTAATGATCTTGGTTGGTCGGGTCTTCTTTGGGGGCGACCCGACCACGGTTTCCGACCCGCTACCAAGGTAGCGGTGCGGAAGCCAAAACTCAATATCCTGGTATGGCTTTGTCACGAGGATATTGAGGGGCTGCCCCTCGCAAGTGGGGCAGACCTGAATCTTTCATCCCGGCCGGAGTCAAACGTGACATTTGTCCGTCCGGGCCACATCCTCGTGACGACTTACACACTGTTCACTTTTCAAAGATCGTTTTCCAACCCGCCGCTCTCATCAGCAACATCTAAGATTCTATCGACCCGCAGACAAAGATCAACGGTAAATGACCGATTTCCCGGAATTTTTTTCGAAAGGCCGTAAAGTAAGCCCCTTCCACCACTATTGAGTATATGTCCTGCGCCTGGCACAGTCAAGGCGATTACGCTGTCCTTGATTCGCCGGCCGCAACCGCCAAGGGCAACACTGTGCGAACTGGCCAGTTGGTTATCTCATCGGCAGGGGGTGCGAAAAGGTGAAATTTTTCCATCCGGTCACAGCATATGCAGGTCTTTGCAGTGTACGGCCTTGCGCTCGCCGGCGGGACACCGGCCGCATCGGCGGCCCTGCGCTGATCTGAAAGTCACGGGCACCACCGCTATAATCCAACAAACGGCCCTACGGGTCGGAGAAAGGCGGCGAGGCCAGGATCGAGGCGGTTTGTCCCGCGGGCGCGACCCAGGGATCGGGTGGTTGCCAAAGGGCAGCATCTGACCGCCCGAGTCCCGCGTTCCGTTGCGCCTCAGTCAGAAATAATAGCGGAGAATTCTGCCTTACTTTTCAAGTTCGTGCCTGTTGGCTCCGATTTGTCAAAGGAACGCTTTATATAGCCCGGTCAGTCCGCGAGATGTACAGGGCCTAAGGATTTGTAAGTAAGGAACTTAAGATGGTAAGCGTCCGAGGCGATTGGGTGGAATTCCGGTTCTGCCGGCCTGATGCCCAAAAGGTATTCCTGGCGGGGGACTTCAATAAGTGGCGAGATGGCGAACTTCCGATGGCCCGAACCGTTGGCGGCGATTGGATCGCCACGATGCGCCTGCCCGCGGGTGAGTTCAGGTTCCGCTATTGCGCTGACGGTGTATGGTTTGCCGACTATGCCGCCTTTGGTGTGCAGCCCGGACGATTCGGTATAGACAGCATTGTTCGTGTCGAGCCCAGGACTCTCAAGATGGCAAAACCCGCCTCCGCCGCTGGTGTTGCCGCCGCGTGAGCATTTCACTGGGCCTACTGCAACTCTCCTTCACGTCATAAGCCCGGGGCGCACACTCGGGCTTGGTTGTACCGGGAGTGTCCTTGAGGTTACTGAGGTGAATCCGCGCCGGTTTCCCCCGGTTCCTCAGGTTGCTGGGGGCCGTCTTGGGTCGGCTTATTCTGCTCGGATTCACTCCGGGTGGATGAGTCGTTGGCGGCCGCGACTGGCTCTGCCGGGGCGCGGAGTTCGGCGACGCGAGGCAGGTCGTCCAGGTCTTTGAGTCCGAAGACCTCCAGGAACCGCCGCGTAGTACCGTAGAGCATGGGTCGCCCGAGCACTTCAGCCCGACCGACAATCCGAATCAGTTGCTTTTCCAACAGGCCGTGGAGAACCTCCCCGCAGGCCACGCCGCGAATCGCCTCGATATCCGCGCGAAGAATCGGCTGGCGATAGGCGACGATGGACAGCGTCTCCATGGCCGCCTGTGAGAGCCTTGTATCCGACCTCGCACTGAAAAGTCGCGACAGCACATCGTGATACCGGCTGAGTGTTTGCATTCGGTATCCGCCGGCGACGCTCTCAATGCGAAAGGTCGATCCCGTCCGCTCATAGCGAGTGTTGAGTTTCTCAACGGCTCGGGTGACCTCGCGATGGCCGGAAAGTTCGGCTACCTGCACGATCTTGGCAGCCGTCAGGGGCGTATCGGTGGAAAACAAGATCGCTTCGACGGCCGCAGCCACATCTGCGGGGGCTTCCTGACCGGTGGGATTCTTGGTGTTATCTTTCGAATCACTCATGAACAGTAAGTTACTCACTTATTGGCTGGCTGGTCAAGGAAGCACTGCGGCCCTTCCATCTTCGAACGTCGAGAACTTTCCCTTCCATGTCGATTGCTCGCATCGTGCACAGGTCGCCGGCCTCGGAAACATCGAACACACAGAAGTGCAATTTGGAGTAAAAAACCTTCGAGTAGGGGTTCTGTTTGCGGGCATCCTTGCTTTTCTTGTACAGGGGTGCGCCAGCTCCACCGGTCGTGATCATCGTCACGCCGTTTTCCACCTCGCTCCGCTCGTAGCAGTGGTCGTGTCCGGCAATTAAAGCAGTAGCCCGGTACCTCTTCAGAAGCGGCATCAGAACGTCTTGGCCTTGGCGAATAGGAAGCTCCCCGGGCCGACCGTCTTTGCCGAGTCGCCCGTGTCCGCTGGAAGTCCAGGCCGGGTAGTGGGTAAGCATAAAGATAAACTCTGCCTCAGCGTCCTTGAGTTGCTTCTCGAGCCACTCGACGTTCTTGCTGTCTTTGGACCAGTCCTGTCGGCCGTCTATGCCGATCAGCAACACCGGCCCGATGGATTGGGTCCAATTGGATGCGCGCCCGTCGCGGGACGGCGTGTAAAATATTTCCTTGAACAGCGGACAGTCCCTCTCGTGATTGCCGATGACCGGATAAAACGGCGTTCGGGAAAGCAGTCCTCTTGCCGGGCCGAAGAAATCCCGGTCCCATTGGATGTCGTTTCGACCGTCGGCTACCAGGTCGCCCGAGAATAGTATCAGTTCGGGACCTACGCGCGCGATGCCCTCGGCTATCTTCTTCCACCTGTCTGGACAAGTGCGGCTGTCGCCGGCAGCCACAAAGCGGAAGCCCTTTCCGGGGCGTCTGGCCCGGGCTGTCATCTCTATCTGGTAGGTCCCTTTCCCGGCCCGCAGGGCGTATCGCCTCCAGCCGCCGGTCAGCCCGTCGACGCGGAAGCGGTGGATCAGCCCCGACGGGGAGTTCATGTGGAACTCCTTGCCGTTCGCATCGGTCACTGTCAGCGATGCTTCGGCGAGCATGTTGGTGCGGCAGGTCACACTGAAGAAGTTCTTCCCGCAGGCGCCGACGATTGGATGTGTCTGGAACGCCAGGTGTTCCTCCTGAAGCGCCAGCAGCAAAATGATCGGCACGTCCACGCTGCGCGGCTTTGTGTCCTTGCGGCGGGATTTGCCCACTACCCAACTGACCATAATACGGTTCTTCCCCGTGTGGATCCTCTTGGGATCGATGCCCGGGATGGTGTTGTAAAACATCCCCTTCAGTGGCCCGGTCACACGGCCGGAGTTGAGCGTGATCGCCGGCGACGGCAGGTCGTGCCTGATCGTCAACGACCCGTAAGGCAGCCTGTCCCCGAGCTTGAAGAGCCTCGTCGCCGGTACGTTAAAGTCGGACCGGGCCGTAATCCTCGCCGACTTGTCCGCTGCGACAAGCGGCAGTTCGTCGCTGAACTGCCCGCCGTCAACACTGAATTGCCACCCGGCGCCTTTGAGTAGGTCCCGCGGTGGCGCAATCTTGGCGTTTTGAGCTGTCACAGGTGCGGTGACAAGCCATACAGCGCAGCACAGGCAGGCTACCTGAGGCCAACTGGTTCTTTCTGACAATGCGTGGGGACTCCCTTTGGTGCGTGACTATTGCAATGCCCTGAGTGCTTCCTCGACGGTCTGAAGGTCAGTCCTCAGGGAGGCCAGCCGCCGGCGCTCGCGCTGCACTACGTCGGCTGGAGCCCTGCTTATGAATTTTTCGTTGGCGAGTTTGGCCTCGATGTCGCCGATACCCTTTTGGAGCGTCTGAACCTGCCTGGAAAGGCGATCGACCTCCGCCTGGCGGTCCATGATGTCCAGCAAGAACAGTTTCACGCCGCTGGCGGCTACGGCCGCCGCGTTTGCCGGCTGGCTGATCACCTCACTGCTCACAGTGACCTCGCCGAGGTTAGCATGTGACTTGAGCAGGTCGAGGTTGTCCGCTATTACCTCTGCCGTACGGCCTTGTGCCTCAATGATTGCATCGATCTTCCTGGCAGGCCCAACCTCGTGTTTGATGCGAACGTTGCGGCACCGGCGGATGATATCGGCCAGCAGATCGAACCGCTCCTCGGCAGCCGGGTTGATTGCGGCTGCGTCCGCCTGCGGCCATTGGGCCTGGGCCAGTATCGGTTCGGCCTGCAGGTCGCCGGGGCCGCGGAGTGGAACAACCTCGTTAAGCCGCTGCCAGATAGCCTCGGTGATAAACGGACATATCGGGTGTAACAAGCGCA
>JASLZV010000175.1 GCA_030754715.1 Phycisphaerae bacterium | reverse complement strand
GATCCATCACCATGCCGTTCACCATCGCCACGAAAAATGACACGCCATACTGCCCGGTAACGTCGGCCAATTGAATCAACCGCGTCTGGTCATACTGGCTGTGCGCCAGAAAAAACCATGGGAACCCGCCGATGACCCACCCCCGGGCGTACTCCAAGGCCACCCACAACACCGGCAGACAAATCCACATCGGCCAGAAGCGACGCAACGCCGCACGCAGAATCAGGGCCGCCACTAGCCAGTACACCGAAAGATAAATCACCGCGGCCGCATACCCCGCCAGCGTAATCCACCACAACCAGTAAAGGTTGATCGCCCAAAACATCAGACCGGCCAGCCACCCCCACATCACGGCCCATCGCCCGTGGATGCCCCCCGCCAGTGCCAGACCCCACGGCACCAGGGCTACGTACGCCAGAAAGGTACATTCAAGGGGCCAGCCCGGGAACGAAATCGTCAACAGCACCGGCGAGAATAAACTCAACAGCACGATGGTGACCTTGCGGCGCAACTCAAGGTGCCGCTCGAACACTTCCGGCGGCGGAGACATCGGCTGGGCTTGGGCGGCAGCGACTCTTTGCTTGTTGGCGGTCACCTGTGTCTCCGGGGCTTCGCGTTTGAGTTTGTGGCAGACGGTTTCACCACTGCACAATATTGTGCTGTACCCGTATGGACCGCGTCAACCCCGCAGATGGGCGGGCCTTTGCATTGCAACATTCCGCAAAGTATCATGAGACGCATGCACACACAGACAAATCGCGCTGCGCCCACGCGAGCGACACTGTTGAGGGGGGCTCTGGTGGCAATATTCGTGCTGAGCGTCGCCGCCGCATTGCTGGTTCAGCAGGTCTTCACCGGCCCGGCTCGCCGCGGCGCGGAAATCCTCAGTCAGGTTCGGCGAAAGACGCTGGCTGACTATTGGCCCGCGGGTGGCGAAGTCCGCTGGTACATCGCACGGGCATCCGGCGGCAAGCCTGTCGCATGGAGGGCCGGCCTACGAAACTCGCAGTCGCAACACTTCTCCGGACAGAGTCTTCAAGGTGACCTCGGCACAACAATCGCCTGGGGACGCTGGCAACTGCGGCCGGATGCCTCCGCGGGCACATATCGCAGCCTGGAGGAGGTGGGCGGCGTTGGAACCCGAGACACGCGGATCGTCTTCCATGACGGGCAGATAACTGTCATCGGCAGTGACGGTTTAGTTGAGATCTCCGCGACGGCCGCACAGCCTGACAATTACATCCCCGAGGGCATGTTCTCGCTGGTGGTGTCCTTGGTGAACAAACGCCGGGAAACTGCCCGCTTCAAGATGATCTTCGACAGCGTTGCCATCGAGCACGGTAAGGTGATGTTTGTGCCGATCACGCTGACGCCACAGGGCCACGGGCAGGTGAGAGCGGACTTTTCAACCGTCCGAAAGCAGGCCTCGTGGCTCTACCATCTCGACGAATCCGGCCAAATCGTGCGCATCGACGACCCCAGCGGCCTCAGTCATCTCCTGGCGGACATGGAACAGGTCGTACGCAGCTTTCCCAAGGCCGGACCGCTGCTCTCGAAAATCGGTCAAGGCCTGGAGAGCTGACTCCCGGTTTCGGCGCAGAAAAACGCCCCGAGATTGCAGCCACAGGGCTCAAAAGGGCATTCGGTTTCGTATCGCCAATAATCCGACACACCCCGCAAATGATTTTTCCCCTCCCTGGGGCAAACGCTATCTCTTCACCGGCGTGGCGTTGCGTCTTTGCAGGTCCTTCGCGCGGTGGATCAGATCTTCATCTTTCGGCGTCTTGTATTTCGTGAGCTTGTAGTGCAAGTAGCGATGGTCGCGATAGGTCCACGGGGCCAACTGACTCAGCAGGTCGATCGGCGGCCACTCGTACCACTTGGGGTATATCCCCTCACAGACGTTGAGCATCTCGTAGCCCTTCTCAGGATACCGAATGATGATGTCGTAGTCGCCGTGCCACGTGAAGGTGGTAGTCAGGGGTGTGCGGCCGACTTCCTTATCGGAAAGGATCACCAGAGCACCTTCGGGTTCGGTGGTGATGGTGAGTTTGCGCTCCAGGCAGCCGTTCAGACCTGCCGTCACCAATACCAGGATAACTACCCGCTTGCTCATGCCGGAGATTATTACCCTTCCGCCGGAACATGACAAGCGTAAAAACAGCGAGATCAGCAGCCAGGCAGCCCGACAAGCGTGCGTGACCCTTGAGGCCGGGGCCAACCGAACAATCACCGCAGCCGCTCCATAGCAAAATGTGCCCGCTGGCTATTGACCGGTGGCAAGAGCCTGTGTAGAATGGGTTGTGTGTGGCAGGGGCTTAGGAGCCGTACCGATGGCAGGAGAGTTGGAAGGCAAGACAGTCCTTGTGGTCGATGATGACCGGGACATTCGAACCGCAATCGAGATGGCCTTGAAAGAACTGGGGGCTGAGGTGATCTCCGTCAGTGACGGCAACTCGGCCGTTCGCCGGGCCGAACAGGACGACCCCGATCTGGTCGTGCTGGACATGATGTTGCCCAAGAGAAGCGGCTTCCTCGTGCTGGAACGCCTGAAGCGCGACAAGAAAAAGGGCCAGCGGCCTTATGTGATCATGATTACCGGTAATCTGGGCAAGCGCCACAAGATGTACGCCGAGCATCTCGGTGTGGACGAGTACATCATCAAGCCCTTCCGTATGGAAGCCCTGGTGAAGTCCATTACCGAACTGCTGCGATGATGGTCGCGGGAGCCCCCGACATTCGCTACGATAAACTGGCAATTGGCAAAAAGGCTTGCGTCGACCGGGGGTGTGGAATATCATATAGAACGAGCGGTGACTAGGACGAAGAAGAGATAGAAAGGTAACCTTGTCTGCTGCGTGCGGGGCTCGTGGCCCGGTGGTGTGGTGGCAGGCAAAAGGGACAAAGATGGGATTTGCGACGGCAGAGAAGAAAAGTGTTGTTGTAGCTGGCAACCAGCGCCACGATGGCGATACGGGGTCGGTGGAGGTCCAGGTGGCTCTATTGACCGTGCGGATTAACCACCTCACCGGCCATCTCAAGACGCACAAGAAAGATCATTCCTCGCGAAGGGGGCTGCTCAGGATGGTCGGCAAGCGCAACAGCCTGCTGAAGTATCTCTCCCGAACGGCCAACGAACGGTATCGCGCGCTTATTAAGAAACTTGGGCTGAGAAAGTAACACCCTCTCGTCAACGGGTTGTAAGCCGACCAGCGTCTCGGCCGGTGTCATCCTTTTGCCCCCAGTGACTCGTACCGTCGACAGACAGACCGATTTCGGGTCTTGGCGGACTCCCACGGCCGGGGGATGGGGCTGAGCCCAGGCATGTAAACTGAGCAATATCAAGGGTGCATATATACATTGTGCGGCTGCGATGTGCAGCCAGATAAGGAAACTGACAATGAGTTTAGTAAGAGTTGAAAGAGAAATTGCAGGCCGGACGCTGTCGTTGGAAACCGGCGTTCTGGCCCAACAAGCCCATGGGGCCGTGTTGGTGCGCTACGGCGACACCGTCGTGCTGGCCACCGTCCTGTCCGCCCCCCCACAGCGCGACATTGATTTCTTCCCCCTGTACGTGGACTACCGGGAGAACCGCTACGCCGCCGGCAAGATTCCAGGTGGATTCTTCAAGCGCGAGGGGAGACCCTCCACCAAGGAAGTCCTAACCATGAGGATGGTCGACCGTCCGATCCGCCCGCTGTTTCCTAAAGACTTCAACAACGAAGTCCAGATACAGTGCATGGTCCTCAGCGCCGACAACGCAAACGACCCAGACCTGCTGGCCATTATCGGGGCCTCTGCGGCGCTGGCAATCTCTCCCTGCCCATTTCAGGGGCCCATCGGAACTGCAAGGATCGGGTATGTCAACGGCCAGTTTGTCGTCAACCCCACCATCAGCGAATTGGAAGAGTCAAAGATGGACTTGCTGGCCTGCGGCCCTGCTGATGGCGTCAACATGATCGAACTGATTGGTACGGAGATATCCGAGGAAATCGTAGCCGAAGGCATCGAGAAATGCTTCGAGGTCTGTAAGGTGGTCCTGGACGCGATCAACGAGATGGCCTCACAGGTTCAGGTGGACAAGACCTACGAGAAAGCCCCTATTTCAGAGGATCTGAAGGCGGGCATTCTGGCCAAGTACGGCGATCACATCCGCCAGGCCAAGCAGATCAAGGCCAAGGTGGATCGCAGCGAGGCCATGGGCGCCATCCGCCAAGAGGTCTTGGCCGAGTATTGTCCCCAGGATGCCCAAGCTCCTGCCCACACCTCCGGGCAAGTGAAGGAAGCGTTTTACAAAACCGAGGGCGGGATTCAGCGCGAGTTGATTCTACAGTCACGCCGCCCCGACGGGCGAGCGATGGACGAGGTCCGCCCGCTGGAGGTCGAGGTGGACGTACTACCGTGCACGCACGGCTCGGCCATCTTTGCACGCGGCGAAACCCAGGCACTGGTCACCACCACGCTGGGAACGCCGCGCGATATGCAGATCGTCGACGGGCTGAGGGACGAGTACAAAAAACCTTTCATGCTGCACTACAATTTCCCGCCGTTCAGCGTCGGTGAAATTCGCCCCATCCGCGGCCCCAGCCGCAGAGACATCGGGCACGGAATGCTGGCCGAAAAGAGCCTGCAGGCCGTCATGCCCGATAAGGATTCCTTCCCCTATACCGTCCGCGTGGTGGCCGACATACTCGGCTCCAATGGCTCCACGAGTCAGGCCGCCGTCTGTGGCGCCACGATGGCGATGATGGCCGCAGGCGTTCCCATCAAGGCGCCGGTGGCCGGTATCTCCATCGGAATGGTCTCCGACGGTGACAAGTACGTCCTGCTCACCGATATTC
>JASLZV010000174.1 GCA_030754715.1 Phycisphaerae bacterium | reverse complement strand
CGTTCTCGACCGCACGGTCCAGACATTCCCTCGCCTCGTCATAGCGCTCTTCGGCCGCGTGGAACAGACCCAATTGCAGGTGCAAGCACCCCTCGTACGGGAATTTTCGCAGTGCTCCCCCCAACGTCAGAAAGGCCTCTTCCCGCCTGCCCCCGCGCCACTGGGCCTGAGCCAATTCCCGCCAGGCATCCGCGCGCCCTTTACGCCGGGCTACCTTTTCCAATTCCACTGCGCAACGGTCGAACTGCTCGTTCTTGGCGTAGCAGACCCCCAGGTAGGCAGCCAGGTCAGCCTTGGGGCCGATGGTTCGCACGGCAGTGCGAAGGTACCGCTCCGCGCTGATATAATCACCAACACGCATAGCCCCCATGCCCAGGGCGCGATTGGCCATCGCGATGTAGTATCTGGCCACTTGGCCCAGCGGGCCGGGCTGATCCTCCAGGGGCCCCAGCAGTTCGATGGCACGCGAGTAGCGTCCGCGGCGATAATGAAGCATTCCACGGGTGTACCGATCCACCTCTCTTGATGTCTTAGTCACGCGGCTAAACATCTCTCAATTCGCGACCTCCGAAAGATGTATCGGCATACTCGAAACGCCAGTGAAGTAAGCAATTCCCCAGGCGGATTACCATACCGCCGACCGGCACCGGTGGCTCACATAAAGGCACAACATGGGCTTTGTTTGGGCGAGTTTACCTCGACCCCCAAAGGAGATCGCCTCTACTTACGTCACCTTGGGGAGCCCCTGCCAGAACGTGCCCCCTGGTCACCGCCAGCCATCGGTCAATACGCGCCGCGGCCGCTCAGGACAGCGGGAATCGTCTGGATCATGATCAGTAAATCCAGAAGAATTGTACGATGCTCGATGTAATACAGGTCCAGTTCGACCCACTGATTGTACGTCAGTTCGCTGCGCCCGGAGATCTGCCACAGGCAGGTCAACCCCGGCTTGGCGCAGGTGCGAAGCGCGGCCCTGCCGACAGACTCCTTGGCTTCGGGCAGCCAAAGCGGGCGCGGGCCAACCAGCGACATCTGCCCTACCAACACGTTGAATAGTTGCGGCAATTCGTCGATACTCGCGCAGCGAAGAATCTTTCCCACCAGGGTCAGGCGCGGATCTTCAAATATCTTGAATACCGGCCCGTCCTTCTCGTTCAAATGTGACAGAAACTCCCGGTCGTCTTCGGCCCCCTGGCACATCGAGCGAAACTTATACATGGTGAAAATCCGCCCGTCCAGGCCCGCGCGAACCTGCTTGAACAGCACCGGTCCACGACTGGTCAATTTCACCAGCACCGCCACAAGCAGCATCAGCGGCATCAGGGCCACCAGCAACACCGCTGTCAACACCACATCCAGGACGCGCTTGGAGAAACTATACGCCTCGCCGCCGGCTGGCATAAACACCACCCCCGCGGACGTCGCCTCGGAAGGGCCAACCTCGGAAGGAGCCCAAGGGCCGCCGCGCTGGGGCACAACATCCTCACCGGAAGTCGTCCTGATATCCGCCTCCGTCATTTCCTTCTCATTCAGCCTGTCGCAATACGTGACGATACACTTCCTCCATTGTATCCGCTACGCTCGCCCATGAGCAACCTGAACTCACCACAGTCCGTGCCCTGTCGCCCAGGCTGTGTCGGTCGGCTTGGCATTGTAGATATCGACAAACTTTGTCCGCCAGTTCAACACCGTTGTCCCTGCTGAAGTAAACAGCCGCATCACCAAGGACTTCCTCGTTTTCCGGGATTCTTGTGGCCACGATGCACCGCCCGTAGGCCGCCGCCTCCAGCAGCACCAACGACATGCCCTCCAGCACGCTGGGCTGAACCACCATGGCCGCGTGGCTGTACAATTCAGCCAGGGCGCCTCCCCATTGCGGTCCCAGGAAGACCACCCCCGCCCCGCCCAAACGGCGGCACCGCCGCCCGTAGGAGTTTGCACGAAAATCCCCCACCACCACGAGTTTATAGCGTGTTTCTTTCAGCAGGACATCCCGCCAGGCCCGCAACAACAACTCCAGGCGTTTTTCCGGCTCAATCCGTCCGACGTACAGCACGTACCCATCGCTGCGCAGGTGCCATTGGGCGATCCGCCGCGCCGCGACCGCCTCCACCGAATCCGTCGCGTTGGGCACAAATACAACCTCTCGTCCAAAGCGATCCGACAGTTCGTCCGCCAGCGGCCGCGAAACCGCCGTGACCGCCCGCGCCGATCGCATCCCCACCGCCAGGCCCAGGCGAAGCATTGCCCGCCCCGGGCGGGACCACTTGTCGCGCCGCCAGTCCGGCGCGTGAACCGTAAAAACAACGGGCTTGCGGGCCATCAGCGGCACCCAGCTCCAAAGGGCCGGGCCCGGTGAGTGAATGTGCACCACGTCCACATTCCTACGCAGGAGGTCCCAGATGGCGGTCGCCGTGTGGATTATCGTCTCGAAGTTCTTCCCTGTCGCTCCGGCCGTCACAATGACGCGCCCGGCGCGCCACGACGGTACCCCGGCCACATAGTGTTTTCGCCCGTACACGATCACGTCGTGTCCCCGGGCGCCCAGATGCTCCGCCAGCGCCTGGACCACGGATTCAGCCCCGCCACCGCGGGCGGGCAGGCCACGTACTCCTAACATCGCAATGCGCATCGGCGGATCGCTTCCTCATACAAGATTTCCAGCCGTTCGGCGATTCGCTGCGGGTCGTGCCGGCGCGCCACAAGCCTGGCCGCCGCCTCGCCCATACGTTTCCGTCCGGCTGCATCCGACAACACCTCGCCCACAACCTGCTCCAGCGACGTCAGATCATCCGGCCGATACAGCCGCCCTGTCTGCCCGTCGCACACCCATTCCTTCAGCGGACCGCGGTCGGGCACGATCACACACCGCCCGGCCCCCATCCCCTCAAGCATGCTCATCGTGGAGTTTTCCAGCCAGCGGCTGGTGATCACCACTGCCGCCGCCCGCTGCACCAGCCGACCGAGCCGGTCGCGCCCCACCTGTCCGGCGAACGTCACGTTCCTCAAGCCTTGCTGTCGGGCATCGCTGCGCAATTGCTCGAGCATGGGTCCATCGCCCGCCAGCGTCACGTGAACGTCCGGCATTCGCCGGGCCAACTCCAGCATCATTTCAGGGGCCTTCTCAAAACTCATCCGCCCCGCAAAGAGCAGTTCGCGCGGGCCTTGCTGTCCCGGCGCGCCGGGAGCCTGCACTGGCAGAGGCGCTACGGCATTCCGCAGCACGACGCACTTGTCGGCCGGGACGCCCGCCTTCAGCATTACCTGCCGCATGAACCGCGTGGGGCAGATGAAAAAGTCCACCCATTTGAAGTAACTTCGCCCCAGCCGATGGACGTAACTCTCAATCGCCAGGGCCAGTCCGCTCCAACCCCCGCACCGCTGCCCGGCAGCGTGGTAGAACCGGTTTGCCTGGCAGCGCATGCAATGTCCGTCAGGACGCAGGAAGTGCTTGTTGGGGCAGGCCAGGCGGTAGTCAGCCAGACGCAGGACAATCCCCACCCGCCGCCGCGCCAGCACCGGGAGGATCGAAGGCGTCAGGTGGTGGTAGATGTTGTGCAAATGGGCCACGTCGACCCGATTGTGTCGCAGGAACCGCTGGAGGCTGTTTGCCGCCTCCGTATTGTGAACCATCTTCGCCAGGGCCAGTGGGGCTGTCAGAAAACCGGTGCGAGTGAAGTCGTTGAATCGCGGGAACCGACCGGTCCGGTCGCCGCCGACCGTGCCGAACTGCAACACCTGGTGCCCACGCCGACGCAGCACGGGGACGATGGATTGGGTATACGCCCCTACCCCCCCGCGCGGCGGGTAGAACTTGTCGATAAACAGTATTCGCACGTCAGGTTTCCTCTGAGCCGACAGAACCCTTGAGACGAAACAGCCGCAAATGGGCCAGCATCTTTCGCCACGCCACCCAGGCGGCTACCCGCAGCGGGTGGGCACGATAGACGCTCCGAGCGGTGCAGATCATCCAGCACCGCAGTGGGCAGCGAAACGCGAATTGTCTGGCGGCCTCAGCAGCAGGCCCACACCAAATCTCCGCCCAATCCTGGTCCACAACGTTGCCCATTGCCCGGCCCCGGACGGAACAACTATAGACGGTCCCGTCGGCCTGAAGGAAGAAAAACTCGCTTCCATCGCGACAGGTGGACTGCCGCCGAAAAGGCCGACCGGCGAGGTAAGAATACGTGTACCAGGTGAAGTGGGCGCGCAGCCAGTGCTTGGGCCGCCACGAGCGCAGCCAGCGGGCGATAATGTTGGCGAACGCACCGGCCAACCACGTCGGAATCTGCCCTAACGATACGTCATCCGTCCTTACGCCCAGATGTGTTTCCGCGGCGTGGGCCGCCACAATGCCCAGTTCCAGACCAAGCCGGTCGGCCAGTTGCGCCACCGCCGGCACCTGATCAAGATTCCCCCGCGAGATAGTCATCGCCAGGCGAAGCCCTCGGTAGCCCTCGGCGGTCAGGCGGTCAATGAGGTCCACTGCGCGGTCGAAGGCGCCGCTGAGACCCCGAATGCGGTCGTGGGCCACGCCAATCCCGTCCAAACTAACCGCCAGCCGGACAGATGGGGCAATCCGGCGGATCTCGCGCATCTGCTCAGCTATACGGTCCGGCAGGCAGCCGTTGGTGGAAATCGTGATCTGCGCCCTGCGGCAGCGAGTACGGACCTCCCGCACGAATTGGGGCAGGTCATCTCGCAAAAATGGCTCACCGCCCGAAAGGTTGACGGTCTTGAGGGCCGCTGGCAACTTGCGCATGTCGGCCGGAGTCAGCCGGTCGGAAGCGTCACTTTTCCAGAGGTGACACATCACGCAGCGCGCGTTGCAGCGGTGCGTAA
>JASLZV010000173.1:2237-4846 GCA_030754715.1 Phycisphaerae bacterium | reverse complement strand
CCTCGTTGACCTGGCGCGGCGGATGGGAATGCTGCTGGATGAGTTCCGCCACCTGGCCCGCACGTGGAAGGAAAAGGGCTTGAAGGTCAAGATGTGAACGCCGGCAACGCCCCCCGGCCCGGGCACCTCAACGAGCCAAGACAAGCTGCAAGGCGCCATCATCCCGGCGGCGCGCCGGCGAATCTCCACTTGCCCAACAAGGCCCGGGCCGCTACCTTTTCCTCTGCCGACCCGGATCTTTGGCCGTAGGGAACAATCGCATCGGTTCGTTTGTCACGAGATTTCGTTGGGTGATACTGGCAACTTGGCTGCTGGCCGGGGCAATGGCGGTGTGTCTGACGCCCAACGTCAAGCCGGGGCAGAACGAGCCCACATCGTTTTTGTCGGCCGAGGCGCCCTCGCGTGTGGCTGTCGAAATGCTCGGGGAGCACTTCGGACAAACCGTGGGACTGTCCGAAGCGGTGATTGTTTTTGAGCGACGTGGGAAGGCATTGACTCACCGCGACCTGGTGGCCATCGAAAAGATCGCCGCCCTCATCACTCGCAAGTCCCGAAAACACACCGGTCGCAAAGACCTTCAAGGCGTGAGCGTCCGCTCGCCCCGATCGTTCCCGCTGCCCAGGAGCCCCTACATCAGCCAGGCAACTCAGCGCGGGCAGGCCGCCCTGATCAAGGTAAACATACCGACGAATTTCATCACCACCCGCTCGGCCCGAATTGTGCGTTACATCCGCTCGATCCTGGCGCGCAAGTCGCTACCGTCAGGCCTGTCGGCCACAGTGACCGGATCCGGCGCCTTTGGTCTTGACTATGCCCGTGCGGCAAAGAAAAGCCATCGCCGGACGTTCATTGTCACGGTGATCGCCGTGATCGTGATCCTTATGGTGGTGTACCGCGCGCCGCTGGCCGCCCTGGTCCCGCTGGGGGCCATCAGCATTGCGGCCGTCATCGCCCTGTACCTGCTGGCCGCCGGCAACGCGTACCTGGGCATGACCACCGGCCTGGCGGAGAAGATTTTCACCATTGTTCTGCTTTACGGTGCCGGGACAGATTACTCCCTGATGCTGATCAGCCGCCACCGGGAGTTCCTCCAGGAAGGCGTCGAGCACCGCCAGGCCGCCGCGCGGGCCCTGGCGGCCACGGGGCCGGCGATTCTGGCTTCGGCGGGCACGGACATTGTCGGGCTGCTGATGCTGTCGTTCGCAAGTTACCGGTTGTTTCAGAGCGCCGGACCGGCCATCGCCATGGCGATGGTGGTGGCGCTGCTAGCAGCCGTCACGCTCGTACCCGCCGTGGTGGCGCTGATCGGCCGCCGCGTGTACTGGCCGAACCACCCTGTCGGACTGGTGGGCGGTCCCAGGCCTCGTCGCCCGGCGGTGTGGCGCAAAGTTGCACGGATCGTGACCTCCCGGCCTGGCACAGTGCTGGCCGTGGCGCTGGTCGTCCTGGCCGTGCCCGCTGTGCGCGGGACTCGTCTTACGTGGGTATACGACACGCTGGCCGACCTGGGCAGCGGGTATGGGGCTGCACGGGGCGCACAAACAGCCCAGAGACACTGGCCGATCGGGGAAATCGCCCCGGTCCACGTGCTTATCAACACTTCCGGGCCCACATCAGGCGAGAAATGGCGCGACGTTTCGGCCGCCGTCACGCCGGCGATCGGGCAGGTCCGCAAGAAGGGGGCCGGCAACGGGGTCCAGGACGTGCGCAGCCTCACGAGCCCTCTGGGAGAAGACATCGACCTGATTACCCGAGGCATCCTCGCGCTGCCGGTGGCCCGGAAGAAGGTCCAAAAGGAGTATCTCAGCGCCGACAAGTCCGCCATGCGTCTGGAAGTGGTCCTGGACAAGCCATCCCTGACACTCGAGGCAATGGACCTGGTCGATTCGATTCGCGACACCGTCGCGGAGCGGCTGCGGCTGGCCGGACTCAACGCGCGCATCCACCTGGCCGGCGCGACTCCGCAGATGATGGACACCCGCAACGTCACGAGAGGCGACTTCTACCTCATCGCCGGACTGGCTCTGGGCGTGATATTCGTGATTGTCTGGCTGCTGCTGCGCGACGTATGGCTGTCGGCGTTCATGGTAGCTTCAACGGTGATCAGTTACTTTGCCATCCTGGGCGTGTCGTATTGGGTATTCACCGGCCTGTTCGGAGCCGCCGGGCTTGACTGGAAGGTGAGGGTGTTCCTGTTTGTGGTGATGGTAGCCGTTGGGCAGGACTACAACATTTTCCTGGCAGCAAGGCTGTCGCAGGAGGCGCGTCTCATGGAGGCCCGTCGGGCCACCCGCCACGCCATCATTCACACCGGACCGGTCATCTCCTCGTGTGGTCTGATCATGGCGGCCACTCTGGGCAGCCTGATGACCGGCGATATCGTCCTGCTGAAGCAACTGGGCTTCGCTCTGGCCCTAGGCATGCTGGTGGACACTTTCCTGGTCCGTTCGCTGGTGCTGCCGGCCTTTGTGGCCCTGACCGGGCGAACCGGCAAGGGTGGAAGGCTGCGATCCTAGCCAGATGGGGCTGTCACGGCGAACGGCAAGAATACAAGGTGGTTGCGAAATCCGCTTCCGCCTGTTTAATTAGGGGCTGCCATGAAGTTTACC
>JASLZV010000173.1:0-2227 GCA_030754715.1 Phycisphaerae bacterium | reverse complement strand
TCGTTGCTTTTTTCTCCCTGGCGGCCGTCCTGGCGTTCCTTGTGATCGGTTACATCTGGCTGGAACTGGCCACCCTGCCCGAAGAGATCCTCAACGAGATGCTGCTGGACGCCACCGGCAACGCCGTGATGGCCGTTGAGGCAGCCGACGTCAAAGCGGTCGGCGACCTGAGCGAACCGACGGATACCGAGGCCTACCGGCGTCTTGAGGCAATCATGCAGCGTATCGCCGGCAACCCCCCGTACCTGGAGCCCGAGAAGCGGCCCCTGGGGCGGGGCGAACGGAACAAGCACGTGTTTATCCTGGTCAAGACCGACAAGCCCGGTGTGGCAAGGTTCGCCGCATCACTCAAATCCGGGGATGTCGGTCAAACGTATGACATGTCGCGCAGACCCGCGGCCCTGGCGGGCTGGAACGGTCCGTCTGCCGACCAGAAGGTAGTGGCAGAGGCCCGCGGGCGGATCATGTCGGGATTCGCCCCCATCACCGACGCCAAGGGGCAGACCGTCGGGCTGCTGGTCATCGAAGTGGATGCGAGGCACGTTCAGGCCTTCGATAACATGATCCTTGTCACCGCGGGCATTATCTTCGCCGCGGCGCTGGTGGGCTCATCGGTGGCGGCTTTGTACATTTCAGGGCGGCTGAACCGCCCAATCCGCCTCCTTGGTGTGGGCATGGCAAAGGTTGCCCGCGGCGATATCGGCGCCTACGTGCAGCCCATGCGAACGGGAGATGAGTTCGAGGCGCTGATCGGGCAATTCAACACCATGGTTTCCGGCCTGGGCGAGCGGGACAGGATGAAGAAATCGCTGGCGATTGCGATGGAAATCCAGCAGCATCTCCTGCCGCAGGCGGATCCCCAACTGGAGGGTTTCGACATCGCCGGCAAGAGCCTTTACTGCGACGAGACCGGCGGAGACTACTACGACTTTATCCGGCTTGGGGACATCGGGGCGGACAAACTGGGCATAGCCGTGGGCGACATTACCGGGCACGGGATCGCAGCGGCATTGCTGATGGCCTCGGCCCGCGGCGTTCTGCGCAGCCACGCGGCGCGACACGGTACAGACCTGGACGAACTGTTCGGCGCCATCAACCTGCACCTGGTTCGCGACACGGGCGATGAGCGTTTCATGACTCTTTTTTACGGCATCCTGGACGTGGCGCAGCGGACACTTACCTGGACCTCCGGCGGGCACGACCCGGCGTTGTGGTTGCGGCGGCAAAGAGGTGAAATCCAGGAGTTGCCCAATCTCGGCATCCCACTGGGAATTCTGGAAGAGGCGCGTTATACCCAGGGCGGTCCGGTAACTTTGGATCACGACGACATCATCGTTATCGGGACCGACGGCATCTGGGAGGCACGAAACCCCGCCGAAGAAATGTTCGGCAAAGACCGTCTCCGACAGATTCTGTCAGCCCAGGCCGACTCGCCGGCTGCGGAAATTCACGCGGCCATCGTGGAGGCCGTCAGGATATTCCAAGGCACAGCCGCCCGCGATGACGATATTACTTTGGTGGTCATCAAGGCCACCTGAACCCGATACGAAAGGTATCCGTTATGCGCAACACTTCCATTGTTCTTGTAATAGTGCTCAGCGCGGCGGTTGGCGGCTGCGCGCAACCAGGGCTTGCGGGGCAGCACCCGCCGGATTCGGCCGAGGCGGCGGGCACCCATGCGGCGGCGGGGGCGCAACCTTCCAGGCAGCCGAGGTCGGCCGAGACGGCGGCTACCCAGCCGGCCGGCGCGCAGGTGATGGCCCTCGTGAATGGGCGGGCAATTCCCCTGGATCGGCTGCATGAAATCCTGGTCCACGGATACGGCCTGCCCGTCGCCCAGCAGATTATCCCCACCGAGGTGGTCAAGCAGACCGCCGCCAGCAAAGGACTGGCCGTCACCGACGAAGACCTACGGGCGGAGCACGACCGCACGCTGCGGCTGACGTTTCCTGCCGCCGGGAGCGACGAGGAGCGGGAGCGAATGCTCGGTCAACTGCTGCGATCGCGCAACATCACGAAAAAGACGTGGGAACTGGTTATGCACCGCAACGCCCTGCTTCGCAAACTTGTCGGTGCGGATTTCCAGGTGCCCCCGGGAGAGGTCCGGACCGAGTTCGGACGGCGGCATGGGCGGAAGGTGGTGGTACGGCACATCGAGAGCAAGTCGCTCGCGGGCGCCAAACTGGTCAAAACCATCGCGGCCAAGGGGGACTTTATCGCACTGGCG
>JASLZV010000172.1 GCA_030754715.1 Phycisphaerae bacterium | reverse complement strand
TGAAACCGGCCGGCTGGACAGTCCTTGTCATACTCATATCCGCAGCCCTGGCGCCGACCGCCCCGGCGTTTGCCGGCGCCGAGGCGCCGGCGGCCGGGCGCGGCGGGTTCGGGACCGCCAACTGGCTGGTCCTGACGGCCTACCTGACGGTTATGGTGGCTATAGGGGCATATTTCTCACGGCGAGAGCAAAGCACGGACGATTTCTTCCTTGCCGGGCGGCGCATACCCTGGTGGGCCGCCGGACTCAGCATAGTCGGCACGGGGCTGTCGGCCATCACGTTCATGGCGCTTCCGGCCAAGGCTTACGCCACCGACTGGACCTACTTTCTCGGCAACATCGCGCCGATACTGGTCATCCCCCTCGTGACGGCATTTTATCTGCCGTTTTACCGGCGCCTGAACATAAGGACGGCCTACGAGTATCTCGAGAAGCGATTCAACCTCGCCGCACGCCTGATCGGCAGCGGATTTTACGTGTGTTTCCAGTTCTTGCGGATGGCGGTCGTCCTATATCTGCCGGCCCTTGCACTGTCAACGGTCACCGGCCTGAACGTCTACCACTGTATCCTCGTGATGGGCCTGTTATGCATCGTCTACACGGTCATGGGCGGCATTGAGGCGGTCATCTGGACGGACGTGTTGCAGGTGGTCGTCCTGTTCAGCTCGGCCGTGTTATGTCTGTGCGTCATCGCCGCGGAGGTGGACGGCGGGCTGCCGGCGATCATCTCCGCCGGCCACCAGGCCGGGAAGTTGCGACTGGCCAGGCTAGCCTGGGACCCGACGGCCGCGGTGTTGTGGGTTGTTGTGGCAGGCAATTTCTTCAGCGCGTTCATGCCCAACACTGCCGACCAGGGCGTGGTGCAGCGATACCTGACCGTGGCGGATCTGAAGGCCGCCCGCCGGGCAGCCTGGGTCAGCGGCCTCAGTGTGATTCCGACTTCGCTGCTGTTTTTCACCTTGGGGACGGCCCTTTGGGCGTTTTACCAGGCGCACCCGCAACTCCTGCGTCCAGGCCTGCGAAACGACGAGATCCTGCCCCTGTTTGTAATACAGCAAATGCCCCCCGGCGTTGCCGGACTTGTGATTGCCGGCGTGTTTGCGGCTGCCATGTCCAGCCTCGACTCCAGCATGAACGCCGTGGCCGCGGTGGTGACCACCGACGTGTATCGGCGATTCAAGCCGACGGTCGACGAACGCCGCTGCCTCCGCCTGGCCCGCTGGGTCACGGCCATCACCGGCGCGGTGGGAATGGCCGCGGCGATGCTGATGGCCGGGTACCACCACCAGATCAAGTCGCTATGGGATGTGTTCCTGGCCGTCCTGGGCCTGATGGGCGGTGCGCTGGCCGGAATGTTCATCCTGGGCATCTTCACGCGGCGGACGCACGCGGTGGGGGTGTGCATCGGTGCAGCCGCCGGCAGCACGACGGCCATCCTGGCCTGGCAGTTTTCGCCGCTGAACTCGCTGCTCTACGGCGCAGTCGGCCTGGTCACGTGCCTAGCCGTCGGATACGTCGCCAGCCTGCTGCTGCCGGGCCGACAAAACCACCTCACCGGCCTGACAATCCACACGCCCGGACAGAATCACCAAATCTTTCAGTAAAGCACCCACTTTATGCTTCCGATATGAAGGAGGAACAGTTGGATCGGGGTTCTTGGATCTCCGCAAGCAGCGCCCCACTGCCTGCCGGGGCCTCCCTGTAACCGTTCGTTTGATTACTGGTCGTAGCCCGCCTGGGCGTCACTCCAGCACGCCGGCTGTGAGCCCGAAAGCACGGCGATTATATCTACGTAATCCTGCTGGCCGAGCCCCACCACCACACTGAAGTCATCGAGGCCGTCAAAACCGGCGCCGACTGCTGCATCACCAAGCCGATCCAATCCGGATGTGCTGCGGGCCTGCCTCCAGGCCGCTCAACGCATCCTCGACCTGCAGATCCAACTGATCGCCACAACAGAAACGCTCCGCCAACAGGCCACCAGCGACGCCCTGATCGGTCTGGCCAACCGCCCGGCCATCCTGAAGACCCTCGAGATGGAACTCAACCGCGCCACACGCCAAGGCGCCTCCGTCGGCGTGATCATGATAGACCTGGACGGTTTCAAGCGAATCAACGATTCCCACGGCCATCGCATCGGCGACGCCGCGCTGCGACAGACGATCCAGCGGATGCAAATCGCCATCCGACCTTGCGACGGCTTTGGGCGACACGGTGGGGAGGAGTTCCTCGTTGTCCTGCCGGGGTGCGACGTGACCCTGGCCGGCGACGTGGCCGAGCGCCTGTGCAGGTGCGTATCAGCCAGTCCAGTAGCCATGGATGGCAAGGAATTGTCGATGACCATCAGCGCGGGGGTAGGTGCAAAATCCGGCGCAAGTGGCGGCGATGCGGACTCACTGATTCAGGCGGTCGACGAAGCACTGTACCGCGCCAACGCGGCCGGGCGAAACTGCGTCAAGGCAACCTGGATGTTTGCTTGTACGCAGCCATAACAGACCAGCAGGCGATTGTCTTAAAGTGGTCCGAAAGGGCCGGGTTGAGTCGGGCAATGCGCGATGGTTCCCCAGGGACCACCGCGCAATTTTTTGTTCCGACGCCCCGCCGCGGCAACTCAGCCCCACAGACCCTTAGAGCATTTAACGATTGAATGTAGCCATTCCAGGTCTCCCGAGGACGAGGCCGGCAAGGACGCTGCAGGGAAGCGTTAATTGCTCTAACGGCGCAGTGGTTCCAGGTCGCGCCGGAGGCGACTGCGCCACTCTGCCAGGCCCCTGGGGGCGGGGAACGCCTTGGCGAAGTCTAGGCCGTAGACCCGGCACTGCCGCCCAAGCGGGATTCGAATGCGGTCGTAGGCGCCCAGAACTGCCTGGGGGAAACGGCGGGAAAGGACGCCATACAAGGCCGAACGATTCTCCAGCGTGATGTTGAACCCCACCAGACGGGGGCGAACCAGCAGTTCACCAAGCACCCCAGCGGCAAACACTTCCATCGACGGCAGGCGCAGGCGCTCGGTCCGGCGGGCGCTCTTGCTATGATAGGCGAGGTTCGCTCGGAAGGCATACGCCAGTTTCCGCTCGAAGTTGACCTCGTCGCCCGCGGCAAGGGACACAAACGCCATTTGCAGCGCGGTGGTAATCTGGTTGACCGCCATCTGCGGATTCGGTGCCTGGTCCTCGCGCAGTTCGTAGAACACGAACTCCTCCACGTCGTCGATGTCCCAGCGGTCACCGGTCTTATGGTAGTTATCCTTGATCCACTTGAGGTACTCCGCCCCCTGCCGGTACTGCCCCCTGTTGAACAGCATGCCGATGGCGTTGCTCAGGTAGTTGATGTGCCCCCCCCCCAACATGTTCTCGTCGAACGCCTGGTCCCTGGCCTCGGCCAGCGCCCCGGCCAGCCGCACGTACTCCTCGTGCCCGGCCTTCAGGAAGCGCCAGTCGGACCGCAGAGCGATAAGCGGCGCCCCCGGTTCGCGCGGGTTTTGCACGTACGTCATGCGCCCGAACCACACCATGCTCTTCAGTGAGTTCAGGCGCGTGCGATCGGTATTCAGCCAGTCGATTTCCTTGCGAGTGGAGTCGGTGCAGTGATCGGTGCCATAGGCCGACCAGTACAGCGAGTGCGCCCAGACCCCGCGCCAGTCGATCGGCCCGTAATCCTCCATGAGTTTGTACATGTACCGCGGGTCCATCTTGTATTTGTTCCAGAGAATCTGCCCACGAATGAAAGATAGCAACTTCCCGCGAGCCTTGGAATAGGCGGCGTCGTTGATCAGTTCAGCCAGTCGGCGGCCGCGCTCGTCGGCGATGCGCAAGGGCCACGCGCGCGTGATAGCCACAGCGTCGTCGAGGGTGTAGCGGTTGTAGGCCTCCAGCAGGCTCCGATCGATCCGAACACCGAACTCGGCAAGTTTTCGGACGTATTTGGCGACCCGCGGGTCGCCGGCCAGCAGCAACTCCAGTTGATCGCCCTGGATTACATGGCGCCCTTTTCTCAGCGGGTCGGTGTCGAGCGGCGCATCGGCGATCTGCTTGAAGGCCGCCAGAACCGCCTCCGCCTCCTCGTACGCCGCCGCGCCGAGCAACTCCTGCATGAGGTGGGCCCATCGCTGCTTGTACACTATGTGCATCTCGTCGGTACGGTCGCCCATCTTGCTCAGGAATATCCACGACAGTTCCTTATACAGCAGAAGTGCCGTGGGGTTCAGAGGGATAGCCTTGTCGCGGAGCAGTTCAATGCCACGGCTGACCCAGTGCCAACGTTCCTGCGGCGTATGCGTCTCCACCGATATGTTCCAGGCCATCTGCCACGCCTGGAACGCCCACACGCTGGGGAACCGCGGCTGGAGGTTGCAGATAGTCTCGGCCAGTTGCATCGCATCGTAGTGCCGTCCCGCCTGGTGCAGTTCCTGTGAGCGAATCCAGAAATAACTCACCAGGATCGGGCGCAGACCACCCGGCACAACCGTCAGCAACGCCAGTTCGGGGTGTTCTTCCTGAACCGCCGTCCCGGGGGCCACCAGTTCGTAACGGCGGCCCAGGTCGTCCAAGGGGCCCTGGAACCGCGTCGCACCGGCCAGCAGCCCCCCCGCCGCCGCCAGCCAGATCCAACGCATTGTCGCCGGCCGAAACGTCATTGATCCGCTCCCGCGGGCAGTGTTTCACGCCTCGCGCAGCTGGGAACAAAAAACCACAAAGGCCGCAAAGGACACAAGCGACACAAAGAAAATCCTTTGTGACCTTGGCGGCGACACATCACAATCACACCTGTACCTTTGCCAGTTCGCGACGGCCGAAGATCAAGCACGCAGCCAGCAGCACCACCGCCGCGCGGATCGCGATATCCAGGGCCGCCGTGTGGACCACAAAC
>JASLZV010000171.1 GCA_030754715.1 Phycisphaerae bacterium | reverse complement strand
TGACCCTATATTTGAAATTATTAATACAAAATAGTTACAACTATGAGGTGGATCCCCTGATCTGCCCCCACTGTGGCGGCCAGATGCGTTTTCTTGCAGTTATTGGGGGCTGGGCATTAATCCTAGGGATTGCCGCTTGCGTTCTTGTGGCCCTTGCAATGTGGCATTGGGAGAAGAAAAACAAAACCCTCTACAAGAGCCCTGAGGATACATACCCGTGAGGGCTGACCGAAGGAGCTGCACTCTTTCCGCTCGAACCTAGTTCGATTAGAGCCTAAGAGACTCGGGGAGATAATCATCCCACCCAAGCCACTGGTGTATTCAGGACCCTCTCCATCAAAAAAGGCGGACGACGGACCAAAGGTGCTTGTGTAGCATAGAAACGGTATCACGACCAAAAATGAGAGATGGAGATGCCCGCCCTTGACCCCGTAAAGCGCAAAGCCTTTGCGCAACTGTATGTAAGTACCGGCAACGCAACCAAGGCCGCTATCGGCGCTGGTTGCCCTGCGGGCTCGGCCGCAGTCACAGCCCATCGTTGGCTAAGGAATCCTGCCGTCCTTGCGTTACTGCGAGATGAGATCGACCTGTATCTCCGGAATCTTGCCCCCACGGCCTTGAAAGCCCTTCGCCACCTCGTGGAATGCCCTGACACACCCCCACAGACGCGTCTCGCAGCGGCTCGTGATATTCTAGATCGGGTGGGGTTTGTAGCGCCTAAGCGTTCGGAGTTGGTGGCTACCTTGACCGAAAAGTCAGTTCACCAACTGAGTCGTGCGGAATTGGAGCGGATTGCCGCCCAGCCTGCCGATGGTTTCTAGGCGGAGGTTTTCCTAAACCATTCAGCCGTCTTCCCTTGGCGGGAGTGGTAGTCAAGGACCACTTCCGCTAAGGGAAGGAATGGTGATTGTTCTTCCTGCGGAAGCCTGTGCGGAAGTCCATTTCCGGCGGAAGTCGGAGGAGGAGGTAGTTCTACCTTAGGGAAATAAGCCTCCTCCGCAAGGGTTTGCGGAAGCCTGCGGAGGCTTTTACGGAAGCAGGCTTGGGCTTCCGTTATGCCTGTTGTCCGGCTCATATGCCGATCTCCCGAAACCTTGGCACCCAGATCACCTTGAGACCTTTGGTCTTGCTTCCCTTATTCACTACCTCTGACTTTAGGAAACCATTTTTGACCCATGAGTCAACATAGGACTTCGCGACCAATTTCTTGATGCCGAGCGTATCCCGCATATAGTTGACGAGATACCGGTCACTGGCGTTCGGCTCTGCTGAGAAGGTCTCCTTGGGGCTGGTGGCTGCATTGTCGAACCGGCACTTAATCTCAGCGAAGAGGTCATCAATCACATCTTGGGGAATGGTCTTTGTGCGAGCGTTAAGTTCGGTGAGTTCCCCGCTTCGGTCGATCAAGATTCCACCTACAGGGTCACGAACAAAATCCCTGACGAGATGGTCGTGGATGTCATTGGCTTTGACGATAGCGCCGTGCGCCATATCGGCGGGCCCAATGTTGCAGCCCAGAAGGTCCTCCGCATGCTCCATCTCACTCTCGCTAGCGATCCACAATGCATAGACAAAACGGGCACCGTCTACGAGCGCTGTGGCGCCCCGGATGCCTTCACGGGCGTCCATAGCCGATGCAGTATTGTTGATGGCCAATTTACGCATATGGTGAGCCACAAGGAAGGTCGTATCCAGTTTGGCGCAAGCGGCGGAGACCTCGGACCACCATAACTGACCCGCCGCATTGTCCTGATCAATCTTGGCTCGAAGGAAGGCCTGAAGGGGGTCAATCACCACCAGTACAACTTCCCCGAGTTCGTTAATCTGCTCAAGGAGTCCCGCCCATTGCGCCGTCATGGTTAAGCCCTTGTCGCCTTCTTCAAGCAGCGGTGGAGTGCCACCCGCGTCGGGTAGAGGAACTACACACAGGCGCTCGGAGACAGCCTTGCGGGCAGTTTCGTCGGCGATATTGCCAAGGCGCCGATGGATGGCATTTTGCCCATCCTCGGCCGTGAGGACGACGGCCTTGCCGTGCTTTGCTATCCTGCCGCCCAAGACCAGTTCGGTCGAAGCACTTGCTACTTTGAAAGCCAGATCAAGCAGCATGTAACTCTTGCCAATTCCGCCAAGACCGGCAAATAGGCCCGGCACACCGTGTGGGATAACCCCTTCGATGAGCCAATCAATCTCCGGTGGCGGTCCTAGGAACCTGCTGGCCATCCAGTCCGACAGGCGAAACCTAAGTGGGTTGTCTGGATCGGACTGGGTGGTCAGGTTCTTGGGACTGAGGCCTGAGATGTCAATCCCGCTCGAGTCAGGATACGCCGCTGCCGACTCTGCGATTCTTTGGAGTTCAACATCTGGAAGCGGCGCGTCGCAGCGTTCATTCTCTTGCGTCAGGACACCGTAGATCTGGCGCTCACGTAGGCCTTTGCCGCGAAGAGAACACGCTACCTTGAAGAGCGCATCATTTCTTCGGCCCTTTGGGATCGGACCATCCGGCTCTTCGGCTTCAAGAGTCCGGTGATCCATTGCCAAAAGGTCCGAGAGCCAACCCGGTGCTGGGGCTATACGGCCATCGACGAGTTCATAGGATTTGCCGTCGATCTCACTGCCCGGTCCCACCACGTAACCCCCGTCGGCACGGATATCGACCCCCAGTAACAAACTGGTCCGGTTGCGCACTGGCTGCTCTGAGTGAAAATAGAGGTGGTAGCCCCCCGACGGGGTGGTAACACGGTAACCGGCAAGGTCGGTAGATTCCGCGACGAGCCGGATGGACTCATCTCCGTCTTTACCGTCTTTCCGGTCCACATCGACCACCACAATGCCCCCGCCGGTGGCAACGCCAATGTTGGCTTGTGGTCTTGCGTCCCAAAGGCGCGCCACCGCTTCCGGATCATCCGTCGCTTGATCCTGCCAACCCTTGGCCAGAGGCACTTTTTCTTTGGGACGGAGACGAAAGACCCGAAAACCGGCTTCGGCTAGTGAGATCGCGGCTTGCTTGAGAGCGCCCTCAGTCGCTTCGGCGTGGGCCGAGATTGCTTTATTCATGGCTGCACCCCCCAATCTCGGGCCAACCTCGCCAGAACTTCAGGAAACACCTGCCGATCACGATCCATCAAGAACGCGAGGATGCCCCCGCCATAAGCGCCGCAGGCGCGGCAGCGAAAGGCGCCGGTGTTGACGTTTACCCGAAAGCGGCCACCGGCCCGGTAACCCTCGTGGAAAGGGCAGGGACCGACGTCTGCCGGGGAGATCTCGACCGTACGTGCGATTCGTTCGCTCATCGATTAATCTCTCGTCTGCTGGTCAGCAGTGCTTAACCGCTCACTCAGCCAACGGTTTTCTTCTTCGACCAGTATTCGGGTTAAGTGTCCGGTTTTGAACACTGTGATCTCCCCCTCAGCAATCCGGCGCCATATGGTTGCGGTGCTGATGCCGTGCCGCTGGGCAAATTCAGGGACACTGAGTGACATACGGCCAATGACTTCTTTTGCTTGATTCATCTAGTTCTCCTTTGGAGACGGGTGCAATTGAGCATCGATGATCGTGCCTGAGGTGATTTGTGTCGTCCCGATTTGCAAAAAAAAATGCCGGGCGCTTAGCCCGGCGTTAAGTGATTGATTTATAGTTTGTTTACGCCCTGATCACCTTGATCTCCTCTTCTTAGCCAGAATCTGGTCAAGTTTGGTGCTCCATTTCTCCAGCGCTTGTCTTACTTCTGGCTCGTAGGAGTACCGATCATAGATCGCTGTCGTGGAGTGGTCCGTATGGTTCAGTATCCGCACCAGCGTTGCCCGGTCTACACCCATCCCACTGATTTGGGTTGCGGCTGTCCGGCGTAGGTCATGTGGGGTGAAGTGGTCAAGATCGAACTGCTTGGTCAGTCGGGACAGTGCCTGAGTGATGCTGTCGGCGCGGACGTGGTGGCCCTTGGTATTTGCAAAGACCCAACCACCCGAGTTGCCACTGGCTTGTAACTCTCTCAAGATCAGGACCGCCCGGGCCGATAGTGGGATCCTATGACCCCGCCCATTCTTCGATCGCTCCGCAGGCAACGACCATACCCGATTCGCAAGGTCGATATCCTCCCACTCCATTGATACCACCTCTCCTAGGCGTTGGCCCGACACCAACAAAAACCGTAATACAGCATTCACCGCCAAAGACAGGTTGGATTGATCCAGCGCTGACACGAATGCCGAGATCTCTTCAGGATTGAGGACGCGATCCCGTTGGTTCTCCTTTGCAGGAGCCCGGGCATGTGCACAGGGAGAGTGTTCAAGCACACCACGTTCTATGGCAAAGCCAAAAAACCGTTTCAACAGTGCTAGGGTCCTGTTGGCACTGATTGGCGCCCCGCGTTTGGAGATACGGTCAATTACCGCAACGATGTCAGCACGCGTGACATCAACCATACGCATGGAGCCGATGCAAGGGATCACATCCTTATCGAGCATTCGCCGGTCCTCAGCATGGGTACGTTTGCGGGGTATTGCCCAGCGTGCCATGTAGGTCTCAGCAAAGGCTTGACAGGTTACGTTGCCTGATCCTTCTTCTTGCCTTTTAATTTCCTGCTGTGGGTCATCCCCTCGGGCAAGGGCTCGATGATGCTCAAGGTAGCGTTCACGTACCTCCTGAAGGGACATCGCCGGATAGACCCCGATGGCGACCCTGCGAATGCCAGATTTTTTCCGATACCGATACGTGAAGGTCTTGGTCCCGGCGGGACAGCGAGCAGAGGCAGGGTATATCTTTAAAACAAGATTGGGATGGCCTACGATAGTGACCTCCCGGACCTTGGCGCCTGCCTTGGCAGCCTTGATGGTTTTGTCATTTAATTTGATGGACATAAGATTCTCCGATTAAGAGCGATACTTTCAGCGATACTTTTCGCTGCGTCGGAGTGCTCTTGGTTGATACAATCTGAGACAGAGAAGGAACGTAACGCCTTGAGATTT
>JASLZV010000170.1 GCA_030754715.1 Phycisphaerae bacterium | reverse complement strand
GTAGCACCCTCAAAGACGACAGTCGCTCCCACCGTGGAACTAGACGTAGTCCCAGTGGCCTTCCACTTCTCACCATCCCATTGCCAAGCACGGTCGGCCTGCTGGAAGGTCTGATTCAGAGTTGGACTGTCTGGGAAGTTAATCGCCATTACGCAGAGCCTCCGTCAAGGGCGAACATGCCACCAAAGTTAGTGCTTGATACGCCACCATCAATGTTCACGTTGACTCCACTTACCGAATGGCCCAGTTCAACCCACTGTGATGAACTTCCGTCGGCGTAGTAGATGTACGCCCCACCGCTATCTGACTCAAACCAGATGTCACCAGCGGTGGGAGAGCCCGGAACCGTATCTCCGACATTGAATGATTGACCGTCGGATGCGTGCCCAATCTCCACCCACGCACTGTCGTAGCGGATGAACGTCTTGCCCGTGTCGGACTCATACCAGATGTCACCAGCGTTACCCGTTGATGGGGCTGTGTCACTGACCTTGAACGACTGCCCGTCTGATGCGTGGCCTAGTTCAACCCAAGTACTGTCGTAGTAGATAAATGTCTTACCAGTGTCTGATTCGTACCACAGGTCTCCCAGAGAGGGGCTTGATGGAGCAGTGTCCGAAGCCGAAAACTTGGATGTGTTGCCACTACGCCCCCAGTAGGTGCCGTTATATACAAAAGTGGTGGTCCCGACGGTGTGGGAGTCATTAGCGGATGGGGAGGCGGGGAAATCAATAGCCATTAGATGCCACCGCAATCAAACGCGGGAGTTCCTCCGTAAACGCTGGCGGGTCCGCCACCGTCCGCCTGAATGTAGAACTCGTGTGAGGAGTCAACGGACTGGCCGACCTCAACCCACTGGGAAGTGTTGGCATCTGTGTAGTACACGAGAGTGTTTCCTGTGTCTGACTCAAACCACAGGTTGCCTGCTTCGGGAGAGGAGGGGGCAGTATCGGAAACAGTGAGGCTCGCTCCACCGCCAGACACCTCCTGCCATGAACCACTAGACCGGAAATAGAAAGTGTCATTCGTAGTATCGACAGCGATAGCACCATTGGCCAGGGCTGCAGATGGGGCACCATCGGTAGCCAGCGTGACAATACCGCTAGCCGCTTCGAGGGTGTCATCGGTCTTGAGAATGTTGGCTGCTGATCGGTACAGGGTCGCATCACCGGTAGCAGAGCCAGAACCCCAGGTGATTTTGCCGCCGGCATCGATCTTGACTCGCGCCTCAGAGTCCCCGTCGACCTTGACGCCGACTGCTTGAGACGAGGCTGCTGCGAGTTCCTCAACGGAAATAGCGGTCTTGAATTTCTGAGCCACGGCCTCAACCGTACCTTTCTATTCCGCGCCCCTCAGAGCGCTATGAAACTGCTCTAGCCAGTGATGACAGCGACGTAAGCGTTGCTGGATGGAACAGAAGAGAAAGTAATGGTGGCTGTATCGGTGCTTGTGCGAACTACGTCAGCGATGACTGTGTCGTAACTGGCTGCGTCATAAACCTGGATGACTACGTCGCGTGTTCCCAGGTTGTGGGTAATAACGAATGCTGTGGCGCTGCCATCGCCGATGGTATCACTTGCGATACGGGCAGTTGTCGGCGTCGAAGTGGTTAGACCGGAAGCCGAAGTCGCTGCGAGATTGGCTCGAGCGGCTGTTTCAGTGGTGGCATTGGTACCACCGTTGGCGATGGGGAGAGTTCCTGTAACGCCGCCCGCTCCACTCGCAGCCAAGTCGGAAGCGTCAGCGGAAAGAACGCCGCTTGTGAAGGTAATACCGGTGCCGGCGGTGGTGCTCGCTAGTGCTACGTCATTCGCATTGATGGTAATGCCGTCCCCGGCTCCAACTGCGAGGACGCCGCTGGTGAAAGTAAGGCCCGCGCCGCCAGTAGTGGTTGCCAATGCAACATCGTCAGCGTTAATGGTGATGCCATCCCCGGCTCCAACTGCGAGGACGCCGCTGGTGAAAGTAAGGCCCGCGCCGCCAGTAGTGCTGGCCAGTGCGACATCGTCCGCGTTGATGGTAATGCCGTCTCCGGCTCCGACCGCAAGGACGCCGCTGGTAAAGGTGAGGCCCGCACCACCAGAGGTGCTTGCCAGGGCAACATCGTCAGCGTTGACAGTGATGCCGTCTCCGGCCCCAACCGCGAGGACGCCGCTTGTGTAGGTCAGGCCCGCGCCGCCAGAGGTGCTTGCTAGTGCTACGTCATTCGCGTTGATGGTGATGCCATCCCCGGCCCCAACAGCGAGGACGCCGCTTGTGTAGGTCAGGCCCGCACCGCCCGCAGTGGTAGCGAGGGAGATAACGCCGGTTGTGAAGGTAATGCCGTCTCCGGCCATGTTGCTTTTGAGGGCAAGACCGCTGGCGCTTGTGACCAGACCACTGACCCCTGAATCGATTTCGATCTGGAGATCGTCACTGGAGATTTCGATGCCACCGGTACCGCTGACGTTGACGTTGAGCACGTCTCCAGACTTGCTGAGGCCGTCACCGGCGAAGATCGTGCCAGCAACCGAGAAGAGAGCGAAGGTGAGGGCAGTTGTGCCTACGGTGATTGCACCGTCATTGGTCATCACCCAGCCGGAATCAGCGTTCGTTGTACCTTCTTCGACGAAGGTGAACATCCCCGGCGTCATCTCCGAGTTGGCGTCGGCGTCAGTGGCCCTGCTCGGAGCGCCAGAAGCAGCGACGATGTAGATGCCGTTTTCAGCACCAGTACCCTGGTTCTTGACCAGGACCCTGTCGCCTGTGGCCAGCGTTACTCCATCGAGGGTGTCGCCATTTTCGAGATCGCTCGACAAAGTGAGAGCAGCCGTAGTAGCGGCCCTGACGGATGCCTTGACATCGAGTCCGGTGCGAGCAGCATCAACGTAAGCCTTGTTGGCAGCATCAAGATCAGCAGCAGGAGTGGAAACCTGGAGTCGACCGCTGCCGTCACGAATGGCGAGAGTGGAGTTGGTGTTAGTGCTGGTGGCGTTGTCGAGTTTTGTTTTGTCAGCACCAGTCATCAGGCCGGAAGCGCCACCCTCAACAACATTCGCAACTGCGTAGGTAGCCGTACCGTTGGCTTCGGAAACAGTCAGCGCAGTAGTGTTGCTGGCAAGGGCGTGGATGGTTTTCCGGAATGCTGATCCGTCGTAAAACTTAATGAGATCTTCAGTCGTGTTGTAAATCAACCGACCGGTGAAGTTGCCACTCCCAGGGTCAGACGCTAATGCCTGAAGTCGACCATTCAGAATCTGGTTCTGATTGAGATCAATATTTGTAACAAACTTTGTGGCCATTTGCCCTGCCTTATGTCAAATATGCGTATCCGGAGAACGCTGCCGTGAACGCCACAGTGATACTGGTCTCGCTGTTATATGTTACATCACCGACCACATGGGTATCCGAAGTGTCGACGATAGTAACTGATGGTTTTCCACCCAAACCATGGGTAATGCTCCATGACGTATCAGGACTTGCCTGTGTGTGGACATAACGACGGGTGTTTCCGCCAGGAACAGCATTAGCGCGCACGACTATTTGATTTGGTGCGTCTTGACTGATAATAACTTGGTTCGGAGATACGCCAGTCATCGTGTTACTTCAGGAATGAGGGTGAAATTCCCGGCAATGACCTTACTTACTTCTGTACCGGAGACAATTTCAAGGTCATAAACACCATTCGTAGTAAGTGCTGCCGTCTGAGTGGGAGTCATAATCAAACGGATTTCTCCTGTCTCTCCAGCCTCTAGTTGGATTCCACTGTTCTCGGTAGTCATCTCGATCATAAAATCTGCATCGTCTATGAGCCTGCGGATCTGACACCGGGCGGTGTAACCAGACAAATCCCAGGGGAGAAATGTCTCTCCACTTGGATCCGTCAGATCGGGGTATTCGAAGTTGAGTACCAGCAGAAAAGAAGAGCCTTGTTCTGCCGTAACATTATAGATTCCAGCAAGCATTAGGACCGCTCTCCTTGATCATCTACCCTTATTGTAGATGAGGAAAGCGGCCCCAATGGCTTAGTTTGTTGGTTAAACGGTCGAAGCCGAATCCTTGTTGGGTCCAACACCCTTGAGTCCCATTGCCATAGCAATGGAAAGGGCAACGGCAACAACGCCTGCTTTGAGGTTGTTAACGTCACTGAACCCGTCAAAGTCCGCTCCGGTCGCCATCCAAACGCCCAGGTAAGCCTGGACGAATGTTCGGGCGGCCCGTTCGACTGCATCGCGCCAAAAGTTCATGGAGGTAGCCTTTCGAAGGTGGATATGACAGTGAGTACATTAGTGTGTACTCATCTCTCATTTTACCACTTTCGAGAAATCAGTAGACTTCCATGTAGATCAACATACGCGGAACACGGCTCTCAACAGCCTGAACTTCGGCATAAGTTCCCATACGAACCCATGCAGAACCGTCGTAATAGGTGATCTGGTTGACATCTTTCAGGTATGCAGTCATGCCTTCGGTTGCAGTAGGGCCGGCGGCAAGATCAGAATCTCTGTCTGATGAGTCGTCGAATACCATAATTACCTGTTCGGCCAGGTATTCGTTGACATCTGCAGCCTGCAAAACATCGCCGGTTGCCCAGGTTTTAATTCCTCTTGATGGCATGTTCGAGCCTCCTATTAACTAACAGAGTAACACTTAGAGTGTCGAGTACCTGACGACGACAATTCCGTCGCCTCCGGCCGCGCCAGAAGAGTTTCCATTCGGGAAGAAGTTGGCGCCACCGCCACCCCCGCCGCCCGTGCCGTCGGTGCCAGCGGCGTAGTTGAACTTGATAACTTTACTTCCACTGGTGTTTTCGTATGCGACCTCACCGCCCCCGCCGCCGCCGCTGCCGCCCGCTGCCTGGAGGCCAGGATTGGTGAGCCCGTGGTTTCCCGTGACGCAGAATCCGCCACCGCCACCACCGCCGTAGTACTGGTTGCTGCCGGTTTGGAAAGCGTTTGCGAGGCCATCGCCGCCATCTCCGCCCTTGCTTTCGAAGCCGACATGGGCTCCCTGTCC
>JASLZV010000016.1 GCA_030754715.1 Phycisphaerae bacterium | reverse complement strand
ATTCCCTGGGGGAGTATCTCCATTCGGTAGTCGAGTTGTCCCTCACGCTCGCCCGGTTTGCTCCGAAGTCGCATGTGTATGTCGGCCATGCCGCGCGGACGCAAGGTGTCCCAGAGCAACTTCAACTCCGGCCACAGAACCTCGTAAAACTCCCTGTCCAACACAACGCGCGTGCCGTGGATGCCCAGGTCCAATCCGACTCCGTTCCGGCCCATGAGGATGCGGCCGGTAACTCTGACCGGGGTCTTGCCGTGCCGCCCCGACATCTCCTCGATTCGAACCACACCCGGCTCGATGAAAACGTTGCCCACCATATCCGTAACGGCGTAGGGGAATCCCTTGTACTTGATGCCGGCGCCTTCGAGCCGGGCCTTGATGGCGTATGTCAGTTCCTCCCCGAGCCTCTGGCGTACCTCCACCGATACCCGCCGGGACGCACCGGTGGGGCCCAAGGCCTCCAGCACCTCTCCAGCCTCCCGGGGCAGCGCAGCCGCCAGCGCCTCGTCCAGCGGCAGGTCCTTGGCCTTGATAGTCACATGGGCCCTGGCCTTGGCGGTCCCAGGTGAGCGGATCTCCCCGTAGATCTCGCATTTCATCCTCCCGCGACCCCTGGCAACCAACGGCTGGTCGTGAGGAACCCACCAGCGATCACCCTCAATGTGGGCTGTACCACGAATGCTGTGAAGGGGATACGGCACGTCGGCGTAGGTCACCTGAGTATCGCCTTCGGCAATCACGTCAATCCTGACCCGGTCGCTTTCCTCGTCCGCCTTACGACTCACCACGACGCGGGCCGACACCCTGCCGCGAGGATTCAGTTGCCCCCATGCTTCCCTGGCCTCCGCCGGCAGCGCATCGCGAAACGCGTCGTCCAGCAAGGCCGAATCCGCCTTCACCACAACGTTGTAATGACTCGGATCGCCGTCAGGCTTCAGGGCGACCTCCGCGTTTATGGTGAACCTTCCGCCGTCTCTGGTGCCCTTGATGTCTTTGGCGGTAAAGTGGCTGTTGGTGAACCTGATTGCTCCGGACAGGTTGTCAAGGCGGTAGGGAAGATACTTGTAGGTGGCCGACATGCCGCGAGGATGGATCGTCCCGATCATCGTAACATAGGGGCTGTCCGGACCCCTAAGGAATTTGATGGCCACATCCGCCTTGCCGTCCGGACGATACCACCGATGGATAATATCCAGGAACCCGGACAGACCGGGATGATCGCTGCCGAACGGTACGGCCATCTTCTCAATCTTCACCTTCACGTCAAACGGGTCGCTCGGAGCATAACCGTGGTACTTCCCCGAGAGTTCAAACTTAGCTCCGCCGGCCTGGACCACCCGACCGGTGATGTTCCGCAGTTCCACCGCGCCCTTTTGGCCGTCGCCCACCGCCGAGTCGTGGCCGAAGGTGAAGGCAAGCGTCCCCCGGACGTTCGTAAGCTTCAGCGCGCCCTGCTCCTTGGGAAGTTCCAAGGCAACGTCCCATAGTTTCAGTTCCAGGGGCTCGCCGCTGGCCAGTACGCCCCCGCGCCCCTTGAGGCGCACCTCGCCGGTGATCTTGTACGTCTCACGCCACATTCGCCACTTGCGCGGCAGGGCTCGCGCCACGCCGGGGACCGTTCCCGAAACCGTGTAGTCCGTGATCCCACCGGTGGTCAGGTCGATCGTGGCCCGAACCTTCGTGGGGATCTTGCCGTCACGGCGATCCTCCTCAACTCGCACCCGGTAGGTGCTGCCCTTCGGAACCATCACAATGTTCCACACCATGGTTTCGCCCGGCAAACGCACTCCAGCTACGATCTCCACAGGTCTGTGACGGCAGCGGAGTACGCGGATCGGAGGCAGCACGCCGCCGCCCGGGCTCCAGGTGGGCAACCGCCCGGCGAAAAGCCGCTGGAAATTGTAGCGGTCGATATCCTGGTCATGTTCTATCTTGACCGTGGGCTCTTGGCAGATGATCTCTGTGGGATGCACACGCCCCGTAATGAACACCGACCATGGGCGATGTCGCAAAACCAGCAACTTGGCGACGAAGAACGATTCACGCATCCGCTCGCCGGGAATTGCCACCCGTACGCCGTGCAGCCTGATGGGGCCGAACAGGCGGAAATCCGCTCTCTCGATGCTTACGTGCGCCCCAGTGATCCGCTGGAGGTACCGCCTGGCCTGGCGGCGGATGCGGGCGTCGTTGGTGAGATACCAGAAACCGTAAACACCCGTAAGCAGCAGCGCGAGAATCACCACAGCCGCCCCGCGGCGCTGCGGTGAAACGTACCGCCAGTACCGCCGCGGCCGGCGGGGAAACCAAACACGTATCGAACGTATGATCCAGGCAATTCCGCGCACCGGCTGCCTCCTGTCGCAAGCGGGCTCATTATCCTGCATTTCCCACACCAAATCCACACGCTGCCGGAACGCCTGATCCCGCCATGGCAACGCACGCGAACGCGGAGTTGCCCCCAATCGGATCAAATCACGAATACGAATTCATCGGCCACCACCAGCAGACCCACCGAGCCCCAGCACATTCCCAGCCGCGGCGATCCGTTCGCCCAACTCTCCGCCGTCCAGGTCCTCAGTCCACCTGACGATCAGGCCCCGTCTCGCTTTCCCGCTGAAAAGATAGTTGGACACCAGGCCCATCCGAAGGGTTGCCGCCTCGTCCTGGGCCGGACAGGACGATACGTACAACGCTATTTGGTCCAGCACGGCCCGCAAATCCGCCGGCGGCGGCGGATACTTCAGCACAGCCACCGCGCCGATCGCGCCGCGATCGCACAGGAACACCCGCACCTGGCGTCGCCCACGCCCACGCTGGATCACCAGGAAGCAGAATTCCTCCACCGGCCGCACGTGTGCGTAGACCGGGCGGTCAAAATCCGTCATCCGCCGCAGCCGGGCCTTCAGGCCGGCGGCCCGCTCAAAGTCCAGGCGATCGGACGCCGCCTGCATCCGCCGCCCCAACTGCTCCGCCAGGCCCCGGCGGTTCCCCGCGGCGAAATCCGCCGCCCGCCCCACCGCCGCGACATATTCGTCCATGGAGATCGTACCGTCGCAGGGGCACAGGCATCGTCCCATCTGGGCATACGAACACCGATGGGCGTTGGGGCTGCGGCGAAGGCTTTGATAATCACGGCACAGGTCGAAGGTGTCCTGGAGACTTGAAATAAATCTCTCCGCGTCGCGCCCGCGGAAAAACGGGCCCAGAGAACGCACAGGTGGCGGGGGAAACTTTCGCCCGCGAACGAAATGCGGAAACTGCCCATCCGGATTGACGTGTACAAACCACGCCGGCTTCCAACCCACCATCGAAGCGTAGGTCTGCGGCCAGATCGCCCGAGCCAGTTCCACAAGGCAAAGGTCCGCCTCGAACGCACTGGCGGCGAACTTCCACCACACCCGCCGGGTCACCTCGCGAAGGTTCACCACCTTCCTGTGCTTCTCGTCGGCCGGGCGGTCGAGCCGGCTTCGGACGCGGGCGCGCATGTTGGCCGCGGTAATCATGACAATGGGCTGCGCCTGGCCGCTCAGTAGCACCACCCCGCGACGCGGTGGAACCTTGTCCAACTGCGACTCATCCAGGCCCCCGGCTGTTTTCAGCCGCCCGTCGAACATCGAATCCCAATCGGCCATCGGTTCTCACCCCCGCTGCACCCGGCGGAAAGGCCCGAAATCCGCCACCCGACATAAACAAGTGAAACTAACTCACATCCACATCCCGGTGATCCTGCCCTCGAAAACCTGGGCGCCATTCACGAATCCCTGCACCTGCCCCGTGCATCGGCGGCTGCGAATCTCCGTCATCTGCCCCAGCAGCACCACCCGGTCGCCCGGGACCGCCGAACCGCGAAACTTCACGTCCGTCACGCCGCCAAAGCCCAGGAACCCCTTGTCCGGCCACTCGCTCATAACATAGTAACTGACCAATTGCGCCGCCGACTCTATCATCAACACTCCAGGGAAAATCGGCCGTCCAGGTATGTGCCCACGCACCCAGAATTCATCTTCGGTAAGGTCGCGGTATCCCACAATACGTCCCGTGTCGCGGTCCACGTGAACGATCCCGTCGAGCATTATGAACTCGAACCGGTGCGGGTTGACCTTGTATATCCCCTCCCGGTCAACGATAGCTTTGTCGAAGTCGAGGTGAGAAATATCAAACAGAACTTTCGGCGGCATGAAGTTCCATCCTTCCTGTACAAAGGGACTTTATTCGTCGCAGAGCCTAGCAGTCCCACCATCGGCGGTCAACGACAAACACAAGACCCCTCAGGCGAACATCAACCGCTGCAGCACCCCCGGCAGGTCGGTCACGCAGAGCCCCCCCCCCGCCTCAAGGTCGCAGGTAGCCCCCAGAACGCAGCCATCGGCGGGTTCTATGTCCACCCGCCCGCGGCTGGCGCGAACGTGCGACTCGTCACAATCGAACCCTCCATCGTCGCCACCCGGCAGCAACTCGCACGGGTCATAGCCGCACTTGCCCTCGGCGTCGAATCGACCGGCCACCGCCGCTGCCTCGTGCCCATCCGGCCACCAGCGATATGCAAACCACGCATCAGCATCGGCCACCAGCACCCGCTCGCCGGCGCGGTCATGGCCCAGGCCCTCGCAGAAGGCTTCATCGCAACTCAGCACCGCATCCACGCCGTCCAGGGCACCCAGGACCTCAGCCGCCTCATCCTCGGCGCGCTGGTCCAGGCAATACACATGAGCGAACTGGTGATCCACCATGGCAAACGCGCGGGAGTTGTGCAGGTCCGTCATTTCGCCTTGTTCGCCCTGGCGCACGGTGAGCAAACCGGCCTCGCGCAGGCGGATATTCGGACTGGCCGCACGGCACACGTCCACGTATCCACCGTCGCTTACAATCACCACTTCGCCGCCGTCTTGCCTCACCACCGCAGCCAGGCGCTCGGCAAGGCCGTCCAGGGCGATCATCGCCTCCAAGACGGATCCGGCCGACAGCCCTCCGCGGACTAGTTCGAAATCCACCCCCGGCAGATAGACCCACTGCAAATCAGGCCGGCCGCTGCGCCAGACCTCCTCGGCAGCCCGCCCAATCCACTGGCCGGCCGCAAATGAGGCCGACGGGCCATGCAGCGAATCAACGTCGAACGGACCCAGCGCCTCGGCCAGATCCTCATAGAGTCCCAGCGGGTGATGGCTGACGCCCCCGCAGTAACAGCCGTAAGTGGCCGCGCCCACAACCACGTCCGCCCCGCCGGCCAGCGGGTTCGACCAGAACACCAACGACACCTTCGGCGCCCCGGGAAGGTCCCGCGCGTGCCAGAACCGCTTCTTGCTAAGCAGCGTGTTGGATCGCTCGGCAAAACTTACCTCTTGCGCCTGGCGGCGGTAGACACCCCCACCCACCACACCATGCGCACCCGGCGCCCGACCCGTCGTCATCGACGCCTGCACACTGGGACACACCGCCGGAAACGTCGGACGCATCGCACCGACCGGATGGGCCAGCGAATGCATCCACAAGTCCTTCCGCCGGTCAAGCAATCGCTGGCTCAAACCGGCAACGTCGATCACGCAGACCCTTTTCATTTTTTACACCAGTCCGGCGGAACTCGCCCAGCCGCCCGGAACACCATGAATTCAATCGAATCCCGCCGATGACTCCGTTATATTAACTGAAGGTCGGCCGGATTCGTCCATGTTCGTATGATTCGCAGCAACGGCATCCGCTGGGCGTATCATACCGCCGCACAGGTGGAATCGCGATGACAAACATTCACATCCGCCAGGGCGACAGCACCACCTGCCGCCTAGATGCCATCGTAAACGCAGCCAACAACGACCTGATCCTCGGCGGCGGGCTGGCCGGCGCAATCGCACGGGGCGGCGGACCGTCCATCCAGGAACAATGCACGCGACACGGTCCCATCGCCATCGGGCAGGCCGCCATCACCGTCGCGGGAAACCTGCCGGCAAAGTACGTAATCCACCAGGCCTCGATGCAACTGGGAGGGTCGACGACAACTGAATCCTTGCAAAGTTCCACCCGCGCCGTGCTCAAACTCGCCGAGGAAAACCACCTCCGTACCTTGGCTCTGCCGGCTACCGGCACGGGGATCGCCGGCTTCGGGCTTAAGGAGTGCGCCCAAATCATGCTCGAAGAAGTCCACAACCACCGCGCCGCGGGCACCGGCCTGAAGGACGTCTATTCCATCCTGTTCGACGAGGCCGCCAGGAGGGTCTTCCAGGATGTCCACGACAAACTCACCGCCCAGGAGTCTTGACATGCCGAAAAGCGCCACATGCGCTGCGATTTGCCTCCTGGCCGTCCTGGCCGTCCTGGCCGTCGGGGGCGCCGGCAGCCAGAATGCCGACAACGGTAAAAATGGCGAAAATTCACCCACCACGCAACCCGCAGCCAGTCAGCCGGCCCGGCCGCAAAACAATCTGGAATACTGGCTGTCTCAAGCCGTCCCCGCCGCCACTCAGCCGGATACACAAACCAGGGCGGACGACCAAGGTACCAACCCGTTGGCCCGTCGCGACCGCCCGTTTCGCCGCGCTGCCCTCTCCGGCGTCGTCGAACTGTCCGACGGCAGGCAGCTTGCCGGGGCGCTGTACACCACGCGCGAAAAGCCCTGGCTGGTGTTTGTCGAAAAGGAGAAACGCTGGCGGCGAATCCCATTCGTCACCGCCCTCAGCATCACCGCCGTGGTCGTCAGCGAAGAGATGGCCCTCCAGTGGCGATGGAAGGCCATGGGCGAGCCGGAGCGGGTCTATACCGGCAAAAAGTTCCCCACACGCCGGTTCCTGTGGACATTCCGCCTCATCGACGGCAGCACCATCACCGGGGGCGTCAAGGGACAGCCCATCTGGGTCCGCCGGGGGCAACAGACCACCGGCCCGATGGTCCTGCACGAACGAAGCAAGGGCAAAGTCGGACAGACCCTGGCGGACCTGGTTTACGTCAGGCGGGTCATCGTCTCAGCCGCCATGCGCGACGCCGTCCTGGCCGACCAGGCCAAGACGCCCCCAGCCCCATAGCGGGGAACCCCAAGGGGCCTTGAAGATTCCCCCTTCCGCATCACCTTGTTATTTCTAAACTTATCGTCCTCGCCGGGCCGAAACTATCCCCATACCCTTGACAACCCCGCCAGAGGCGTTCAATGATGTTGTCACACCCCTGCCTGTGGGACCCGGCAGTCTGTACCCGTAAACCTTATTATATAGGGATGCGGCCGCTGCACATTTGCATATAAAGGGATATCTGCCGACAGCCAGGTGAAACCAGACGATGGCCAGGACCACCAGAAAAACAGCGAAACGCCCAACCAAGGCCGCCCGCAAACCCGCCCGTAAACCCGCCCGTAAACCCGCCCGTAAGGCCGCCGGACGGGGACTGGGCAAGAATCTGGTGGTCGTTGAGTCACCTGCCAAGGCAAAGACCATAAATCGTTACCTTGGAAATGATTATATTGTAAAGGCCTCCATGGGCCACGTCCGCGACCTCCCGACCAAGGAGATGGGCGTGGACATCGACAATCACTTCGAGCCCACCTATCAACCCCTGATCCAGCGACGCGGGATCCTGGCCGAACTCAAAAAGTACGCTAAATCCGCCCCGGCCGTATTCCTGGCAACCGACCTCGACCGCGAAGGTGAAGCCATCGCCTGGCACCTAGCCGAGGAACTGAAGATCCCCGCCAGCCGGCTCCGTCGGGTGGTATTCAACGAAATCACCGCCGGCGCCATCCGCCAGGCCTTTTCCAGCCCCCACGCTCTCGACATGAACAAGGTCAACGCCCAGCAGGCCCGGCGGATACTCGACCGCATCGTCGGATACATGGTCTCCCCTCTGCTGTGGAAGAAGGTGGCCCGCGGGCTGTCAGCCGGGCGGGTACAGTCGGTGGCGGTACGGCTGATCGTGGAACGCGAGCGGGAGATCGACGATTTTCAGCCGGAGGAATACTGGCGAATCGGAGCGATCTTCACGCCCGACCTGCCAGCCGCCGCGGACATCGCCCGCCAGTGGGAAGCCTTTATGGCCCAGCGCGACGAAAAGGACCGCCCACCCACCCAAGACGCCCGCCAGCACTTTCTGGCCGAACACAACGTCTTCTGCGCGGAACTGGCCCGATGGGGCGGCCAAAGGTTCCAGGCCACCGATGCGCAGGGAGCCCTGGAGGTTCTCAAGGCACTGGGCTTGACCACCGAGAAAGTCGAGCGGACCGAAGACCCCAACGCCAAGGGACCGGCGGTCCACAAGGTCACCATTGTCGTGCGGGCCGGCGAATCCGCCGTGCCCCTGAAGGTCACCAACATCAATCAGCACGACCGCCGCTCCAATCCCCCCGCGCCGTTTACCACCGCAACCATGCAGCAGGCCGCCGCCGTCCGCCTCCACTTCAGCGCCTCGCGGACCATGCGCATCGCCCAGCAACTTTACGAGGGCATCGCGATACCCGGCGAGGACAGCGTCGGCCTGATCACCTACATGCGAACCGACAGCACACACCTGTCCGGAGAAGCGATTACCCAGGCGCGCGGCTTCATTGGTGATTCATACGGTCGGCGGTACCTGCCCGACAAACCCCGCCAGTTCGCCTCATCCAAGAGGACCCAGGAGGCCCACGAGGCCATCCGTCCCACCGGCGCGGCCCGCGAGCCCGAACAACTTCGCGGTTGTCTCAGCAATGAGCAGTTCCGCTTGTACGATTTGATCTGGAAGCGTTTTGTGGCCTGCCAGATGGCTGCGGCCCTCTGGAATGTCACCGAGGCAACCATCACCGCCGAGACGCCCGCCGGCGATGCGGAGTTCAAGGCCCTCGGCCGCCGCCTGGAATTTGACGGGTTCCTGAAGGTAGCCGGCCTGCCCCGCGGGGGAGACCAGCTCCTGCCACAACTGGCTGTCAACCAGCCTGTGGCGCCCGTGGAGATCAAGCCGAATCAGCACTTCACCCAGCCGCTGCCCCGCTACACCGAGGCCTCCCTGGTCAAGGCCCTGGAGGCCGAAGGAATCGGGCGGCCCAGCACCTACGCCGCTATCATCAGGACCATACAGAACAGAAACTACGTCCGCTATCAGGCCCGCACCTTTCGCCCAACACACCTGGGCATGGTGGTCACCGACAAACTCGTCAAACACCTGCCGCGGATCTTCGACATCCGTTTCACCGCCCACATGGAAGACGAACTGGACCGAGTGGAAGAGGCCCTGGTCGACTGGGGCCAGGTGCTTCAGGACTTCTACGGGCCATTCAGCAAGAACCTCGAAAAAGCCGCCGAAAAAATGGTTCACGCCAAGTCCGAGTCACAACCCAGCGACTACACCTGTGATGAATGCGGGCAACCCATGGTATACCGCTTCAACACCGACGGAAGATACCTCGCCTGCACCGGCTATCCCAAGTGCAGGAGTACCGCGCCGGTGGACGAGTCCGGCAAGAAGGTCGAGGCGAAACTCACGAACGTGGCCTGCCCAAAGTGCGAAAAGCCGATGGCCTTGAGAAAAGGACGTTTCGGTCTGTTCCTCAGTTGCTCGACGTATCCCAAGTGCCACGGAGTGGTCAACATCGACCGCAAGGGTTGCGTCAAGCCGCCGGCCGGACCCCCGCTCCAGGTGGACCTGTCATGCCCCAAGTGCGCCGCGCCGCTGAACCTCCGCCGCTCCAGGCGCGGCCCGTGGCTGTCGTGCTCGAAGTTCCCAAAATGCCGAGGCCGACAGGGATGGCGCGCGCTGAGTCAACAGCAGCGCAAGGACCTAGAAGCACAACTGCTCGATCATGAGAAGGCTCACCCACAACCGGTCATCAAAGACATCCACGGGAATCCCATCATCCACCCCCACACGCCGCAGGAAATCGAAACCCCGCCACAGGACGATAATCTCAAAGCCCGCCAGGACCCAGAAGAACCCAAGGAATAGCACGATGACGCAACTGGCGGAAAGACTCGCGGGAAAATTCATCGTCATCGACGGGCCTGACGGGGCCGGCAAGACCACCCAGGTGGACATGCTGGCGGGGTTTCTCGCCGGCGGCGGCGTGGATCTATGCCGCGTACGCGACCCCGGCGGAACCGCCATCGGCGACAAAATCCGAGAAATCCTGCTCGACCCCAGCCACGATCAGATGTCCGTGGAGTGCGAATTGATGCTTTACATGGCTAGCCGCGCACAACTGGCCCGACAGGTCATCCGTCCGACCCTTTCCGCCCTCCGCTGCGTGCTGAGCGACAGGTACATCTCAGCCACCATCGCCTATCAGGGCGCAGGAGGCGCCGACACCGTAGCCGTGGCTACCGCCGCGCGGATCGCCGTCGGTGACACCATGCCCGACCTGACCGTCATCCTGGACATCGAGGCCGAAACGGGGCTGGCCCGCGTCGCAGGGGCCCGCAGCACCGACCGGATCGAATCCAAAGACGTCGAATACCACCGCAAAGTCCGCCAAATGTTCCTGGCCCAGGCCTCTACCGCCCCAAAACGCTTCGCCGTCATCTCCACCGACGCCTCCGTCGAAGACGTTCAAAAGTGCCTGAGAAACACCATCGAAACGTGGGATTGGACGCAGGGGTAAACCGGAGGCCGGAGAATCGCCCGACAAGGCGCCCGACGTCGACTTGCCGGTAAAACAATCCCGTGCATCTTGCGCATCCCTGCTATAATCTCGAAGCATGCTGCAACTTCTTGACATTGTGGGGCAGGACGCAGCCGTCGCGGACCTCCAGCGATCCCTCGCCACCGCCCGCCTGCCTCATGCAATGATGTTCGTCGGACCGGAGGGCGTCGGGCGGCGGACAACGGCCGCCGCGCTGGCCGCGTCGCTGCTTTGCGAGAGGCCCGACAGGACCCCCAACAACGGACGATTACCCCAACTCCCTCAAGACTTCCAATTGACCCAGGCATGTGGCCGATGCATCGATTGCAAGATGATGGCCGCCGGTACGCACGGCGATTTCCAAATGGTCCATAAGGAGTTGGCCAAGTTCCACCCGGACCCCGCTGTCCGCAGCCGCAAGATGCAGGAACTGGGCATCGACGTGATCCGCCATTTTCTTATCGCCCCGGCCGGGCTGTCCCCCACCCGTGGGCGAGGGAGGGTCTTCGTGGTCCGCCAGGCCGACCTGATGAGCATCGTCGCCCAGAACGCCCTGCTGAAGACCCTGGAAGAGCCCCCCGACGGCACCACGATCATCCTGATCTGCCGGCGGGTCGACCAGATGCTGCCGACCACCCAAAGCCGCTGCCGACCGCTGCACCTAGGGCCGCTGCCGCGCCAGTTCGTCGTCGCCCGACTGACCGAAAGCGGCGTCGAGCCCGGCGAGGCGGAGTTTTGGGCGGCATTCACCAACGGCTCGGTCGGCCGGGCCATCGCTCTGGCCGACGGCGGCATGTACCAGATCAAGCGGGACCTTCTCGAACATCTCGGGCGCCTGCCGGCCGATGGCGACGCGGCCCTGGGCAGCCGCCTGGCCCAGATTACCGAAAACCTGGCCAAGGCCGCCGTCAAAGCCTCCAGGAACGCCGACGGAAGTGAGATGGCCAAGACACTGGCCACACGGCAGGCCGCCGCCGTGATGCTGGAGTTGATCGCCGGGGCTTTCAGCGACGCGGTAACGCTGGCCACCGGCGCACAGCGACCGCTGATACACACCGATCAGCGCCCGGTCGTGGAGAATCTTGCCCGCCGGCTGGTGCCCGGCCGACTGGCCGCGGTCATCGAGCAGTTGTCGCGATACGAACAACTGCTCTGGCGAAACGTCAGCCCAAAGATCGTCTGGGACAACGTTGCCCTGATCTGCGCCACCGGAAGATAACCGCCCCGCCGCTTGATCCAGTCGGCCATTGACCTTTTGCCCGATTGGCTGCATAATCCTGCACTTCCAGGCGGGAACTTCACATATGAAAGACTTTTTCCGGTCATTACGGTACCTCAAGCCCTACCGCAAGCGGTTGGCCGTCTCCGTCGTCTGCGTGCTGCTGATCGCGGTGCTCTGGGGCGGCGGCCTTGGTATGTTCGCACCGGCGTTGAAGGTGCTCATCAGCGCCGAAGGCCTCCATGGCTGGGCGTGGAACTCACTTACCACTGACCGCCTCGAAGGGCGGATCGTCTCGCGTGAAGGTTCGGCCTACACAATAGTCGAAGGCCAACAGGTAGCGACGTACCTGGATGTCGTGGCCGTAAGAAAAGGCGGCGCAGCGGAAGAGGCCGGTATCAAAAAGCACCACTGGATCGTGGGCTGGGAAGACCGCCGCCTGATGCCCGCCCGCGACGTCGCCCGCTACATCGCCCTGGCGCCCGCCGACAGCCGCATCACACTGCGGGTATTCAATCCCCAGGACCGGCAGGTTCGCACCGTCACCGTTTCGCCGGCCGAGGCCGGCATCGGACCAAAGTTGTTGGGCAAAATGGCCCGGGCCATCTCCGAACCGACTACCCGCCCCGAACGGTTCTCGGTATTCCTGTGGGTGTTGGCCGTGATGGTGGCCATCACGCTGCTCCGCAACCTGCTACGATTCGTGCAGGAGTACCTGGTCCAGTCGGCCGTCTTCGCCGCCACCATGGACCTGCGCTGCGAGAACTACAGCGTGGCGCTGCGACTGCCGGTGACGTTCTTCGCCGCCCGCGGAACCAGCGACACAATGAGCCGATTCATCCAGGACACCGCCGAGATCGCCCGCGGAATAGTGACGCTGTTCGGCAAAACGCTGGTCGAACCGGCCAAGGCACTCGCATCGGTCACCATAGCAATGATATGCTCCTGGGAACTGACGCTCCTGGCGCTGATCGTCGGACCGCCGGCATTCTGGCTGATTACCAGGTTGGGGCGAATCATAAAAAAAACCTCCCGTCGCGCTCTGGAGGGCTGGTCGTCGATGCTGGGAATCCTGGAAGAAACGCTCACCGGCATCCGCGTCGTAAAGGCCTACACGATGGAAGGAACCGAACGCAAACGCTTCTTCCGCGTCAACCGCCGACTACTCAAGCAGCAGGTGCGGATGGCCAGAATCGACTCGGCCATCTCCCCGTCCATTGAGGCCATGGGCATCATCGCAGGCATGGTAGCCGCCGGAGTGGCTGGATACTGGGTGCTGAACGACCGGATGGACGGGGTAATCTTCATGGCCTGGATGGGCGCCCTGATGGGCATGTTCGACCCGATCCGCAAGTTGGCCACCGTATCCATGCGGTTCCATCGCAGCGACGCAGCCGCTGCCCGCGTGTTCGAACTGCACGA
>JASLZV010000169.1 GCA_030754715.1 Phycisphaerae bacterium | reverse complement strand
CAGTCACCGGCTCCATGAACCTCGGGTCGGCGGGGGGTGTTTCGGTAAACGCCATGTGTGAATTCGATTGGATTGTCCAGCCTGGCTATGGCGTCAATTCCTTGACAGTGAACGCGAGGGTAGGGGCGCTTTCTGGAACCGGATCGTCGATTGCCCTCGTCGGCAGTGGATCTAACCAAAGGGTAAGGCTTACCTTTTCGACTGCAACAGGTATAGCCCCTACATCCACCGATTATTTCGTGTTGGTATCCCAAGAGAATTTCGATCAGGGATGGTCGTCTGGTTATACCTTCACAGCATCAAGTGTCTGGTCCCACACAATTACCAAGCAGACATCCTACTTTGACTTCGCTGGACGTAGCGAGCCATACCCAACCGGAAATTACTGGCGAGGCACGGCGACGATCTTTGTGGGTGGTTGGTAGGAGTTATTGACCTATGGCAGACAATGGAACAATAAAACTGGCAATGGTGAACGATGTAATGAGGCGGTGTGGCAAGTTGCCAGTCAGCGCACTCGACACGGGCGGCCAATCGAGCCCCGGACTCGTCGAACGAACCATTGACGACGCTATAAGTGAAATCCTATCGAAGGGGTGGTACTTCAATAGGAGGTACAACGTGGAATCAACGGCGGATGGCGATGGACTCCATCAATTGTCTGCACTAGAAGCCAACCTAGGGACAATTTACAGCATTGACACCGACGCAACAGACGCCTACATCCCTATAACGGTCACTCATCACACTGACGGCGAAACCGATACCCGGGTCTTGTACAACCTAGATGACAAGACAGACGAATGGGGCGCCGACGCCACGCTACGTGTGGCGTTCATATACAGATCCGACGTACAGGACCTTCCAGAGCAGTTCAAGAAATGGATCATTTCACTGTCGGCCTTTAACCATAATCGCCACTTCTTGCAGAACGAGGCCCGAGATGGCCAACTTCAGCAGGAAATGATGTACTCACAAGCCTGTGCAAACAGGGAAGAGATCGAAGTGGCAGACGTGAATGTTCTCGACACACCAGAACAAGATCAAATCAGAGGAAGACACAGAAAGAAGAACAGGAGCAGTCACTAATGCCCACAAACACAGGCATAGGCCTCAGCGCTATTGGGGCCATCAACGAAATACTTGAGTCAATCGGGGAGTTCCCGGTTAGTGGGGGCACCGACGGGAACACCATCCCGAGTGCCTCCAGTGACACGACCAGCATTGCCCGGCGGGCAGAGGACTTCCTCAAGCGAGAGACTCGACGAATCCAGTCACTGGGCTGGCCCGAGACGACCATACGAACGAAGTCGTACACGGCCTCGACGTCTGGGGGGTCCACAGTCTCCCTCTCAACCGACCGCACCCTCTCTGTTCGCGGGACAGGCCCAGACGCACATAGATCATTTGGTATCGTCGGGGAGAACTTGTATGACGCGAACGCCGGCTCGACGACCATCCTGCCCACAGACCAGACTGGAGCAGGGTCAGCCAAGGTCTACCTGACCATCTCGCAGGAGGTAAGCGGCGATTGGCCCGAGAACTTTGAGATGTGCAGCCCACGACTCAAGGACGTCATCGTGTCTCACACCAAGATGATCTTCCAGCGTCGCATGCTCGGCAACTCATGGGCCGACCCCGCACTCCAGCAAGAGTACATCTTGGCAGAACTTCAGGCGAACCGAAACACGCCAGATATTGACATGCAACCATTCAACATATCGCCAATCGCCCCCGCATTATCCGGTGATAAAAATGGCGGCCAAAAGGGAGGTGAGTGATGGCATACTTAGGTCTAAGCCTCATCGAAAGCATCAATGAGGTCCTTGAATCAGTTGGTGAGCCCCCGTGGGGGCAGGCCAATCACCCATCCCACACGTCCGTGGCCGACACGACCAGCATCGCAAGGCGAGCGGAGGACTTCATACGAAGAGAGACGATCCGAAGCCAGGCCTTGGGGTGGCCCGAGAACACCATCGTGAACCTGAAACTAGAGGCTGCGAACAACGACACCGTCCCCGTGCAAGGCGCACTGGCAGGGACGACGACCGGCGCAACTGATCTCACCTACGACATCTTGGCCCTCAAGGGCTCTGGGCCCGACGCACACAGGAACTACGGCATTCGTGGGTTCCTCCTCTGGGACGCGGACAACGGGACGACTGCGTTCACAGACGGCACACTCGTGTACTTGACGGTGGCGAAGACGGTCGCGGACGCAGGCGACACAGAGGCCAACTTCTGGCCCGCCAACTTTGAGAACTGCTCGCCGCAACTCAAGGACTTGATTATCGCAAACGCCAAGGTCATCTTCCAGCGACGGATCATGGGCGCAATGACTAATGACGCGGCACTCCAGCACGAGTGGATGACCGCCGATATGAGAACGCCCCGAAACTCACCCGTCGATCCACCAATGAACCTCCAGCCGACACTAGCACCACAATCTTCTGTTCGCCCTGCTGGGTACAGCCAGAGGTCGCCTCAGCAAGGCCCAGCGTGGCCAATGCAGAAGCGGTAGTAGACGATGCCTGGATCACCACTATTCCAGCGGATACCTGCATTAGTCAACGGTATATCTAGACAGTCCCCGTCAGTGAGGTATCCAGGGCAAGTAGAAAACGCCGTGAATGTAAACTTCTCAGTCGTCGATGGTTGCTCAAAGCGACACGGGACTACCACTTTCCTTCACTTCCCAGACGTAAATAGGACCAAGGAATATCTATTACACAAGATTGAACGGGACGAGGAAGAGGAATACTGTGCCATTATTGGCGACGGAGTTGTTGTGGGTGGCGGACCCATAACAGTCTTCAACGTGAACACGGGCGAAGTTGCAACCATAGTCTGGGCGTCGGGAACAAAGGACTATGTGGGGAGACTTTCGGCCCAACCGGCAGACATCCGCATGAACACCATTGCCGACACAACTTTCATTGTGAACCGCCTTGTCCCGACTGGCACTATCGACTTAGATGGTTCGGAATCGACCGGTCTTGATCCAAACAAGATGCCCGTGCAAATGAGGCGAACCAGCGCCACGCCGGGTGCGCTTACATTTGAAATAACAAAGGTAGAGTGGAAAGAACGCGGTTACTACCAGCAGATACTTAGCAGTACAGGGACTTCGGGCACTTTCAAGTTGGGCTACCTTGGCGACTCGGTTTGCATGAAAGCCGACGCTTCCGACGACTCAGACGACGACGATTGGGCGCATCCATACGCACATCATTTGACCGCAGAAGCAACGGCCGAAGAAGTTCAGCACTACTTGGTTGGCAATGGTTTCTGGCCACCGCAAGAGGGAACAACAGAAGACCTACCTTCCATCGAGGGGCTATCCACGCTTTCGTATGGGAAGGTCCAGTGCATAGGTGGTCCACTCCACCTCAAAGAGATCGTAATCAATATCTCTCAGGACCTAGACGTCACGGATATGATTGTGCCTGTCCAAAGCAGCGTGGGGGGGCTAAAGATATCAAGGGGTTCTAATGTCAACAACCCCGCCCCGAAATTTGCAACTGAAGAAAAAGCGATACGGGATATTGCCTTTCACAAGAACCGCCTTGTTTTGGCCGCTGATGAGTACCTGAATTTCTCAAAGGTAGACGACCTCTTTCTCTTCTACACAGAAGTTGCCGACAACCTCGTCGATTCAGACGCAATTGAGGTCCAGTTGGCGTCGGAGGAAGTGACGGTTGTGGAGAGTATCCTCCCCTTCAGGAAGTCAGTCTTGGTATTCACGACTACGGGTAGGCAGTTTGAGTTAGACCAATCGTCAGATATCCTTTCGCCGTCCACGGCCACGCTCACGGCCTCCACAGCGTATGAAACCCAGAAAGTTCGCCCCGTCGCTATAGGCGACAGGGTGTTTATGCTTGGCAAGCATAAAGAATATGGAATCGTCTATGAGTATTACTACGACGACACAATCGTATCCAACAGGGCTATTGACGTAACCAAGCACGTCTTCGATCTTGTCCCGCCGGTCGCCATTGCACTGACCGGTTCGTCCACCGCTGACATGGTTTTAGTTATGCCAGAGGACGAGGCGCAGATGATCTCGGGCGACAGTTTCATAAGTGATGTTGCGGGGACTGACGGATCACCAATGGCGTGGCACAACGTCAGCAGTTGGGTCACAGGGCCAGACGACGCCACACCGCAATACTACGACGATATCCAGATAGCCAATGGGGCCTTTGTGGAATTTACCGAATATGGGGTCGCGGCCCCGATTGACCCAAAGTCAAACTTGGAAGCGTCAAGCGTGTACACGTATCGCCAGTACCTTGAGGGGAAGGAAAAGAAACAATCAGCGTGGGCCAGATGGACGTTTGGATCTTCACTCGACGCAGACTTCGTCCTTGACGCGAAGATGTGTGACAACGAACTGTTCATACTTCGTCGTGACGACCAGCAAGGTGTAGCCGGAACAAGCAAGTCTGGGTTGTTCATAGAAAGGATGAGCGTTACTGACGAGAGAGACACCACACTAGATAACTACCCATACGAAGTGTGCCTCGACCACAAGTTGGAACTAGAAGGCGTGGGCCTCCTTAATAGCACGACATGGAAACTACAGGCCAAAAAATGGTCGGACGCGTCGGGGGGCTTACTTCTCGGTGACATCAAAGACCGATCAATAGATAATGGTTCTCTCCGAATTGTCCTGAGTAACGACTTTGGGGTCAATAAGGGTAGGGTATTGACGGAGGGGGTCCAAGATGACGGGTCTGTAATCACAATATCCAACAATGACACGGGGTCTGCGAACCCACAAGAATACGCGACCATAGTATGGGACACGAGCGGGGATGGACCCGGAGGAAACTACAACGGTCATCAGATACTGGTTGGTCGGTCGGTAGATATGACGGTCGAGTTGAGCAAGGTTCTGTTTAGGCCGGAAGGAAGCAAGGCGCCGGTCACCGAGGGGCGTTGTATGCTCCAGAAAGTAAACGTCGACCACTTGTATAGTGGCCCGTACACAATCCGTTCGGATACCACGAGGGGCTTTGGTCAGGCG
>JASLZV010000168.1 GCA_030754715.1 Phycisphaerae bacterium | reverse complement strand
TTTTTAGTGCGTGTAGCCGCTCGTGCATTGCGCGAGCGGGCCGGGGGTATGCTGCTGTAGCTCAGTGGTAGAGCGCGTCCTTGGTAAGGACGAGGTCAAGGGTTCAAGCCCCTTCAGCAGCTGTGCGTTTGGACAGGGGGCAGGGACAAAATCGGTTTCACCGATCGCCGGTGCGGCGGGCGAGCAGACAGCAAGACGTCGCGGTTAAACCATAGAAAGGCAACCAAGGCGAACAGGAGTCAGAGCAATGGCCAAGGAAGTGTTCCAACGGACCAAACCTCACGTCAACGTCGGCACGATCGGTCATGTTGATCACGGCAAGACCACGCTGACGGCGGCGATAACAGCCGTCCTGGAGGCCAAGGGTCTGGCGAAGTACAGGAGCTACGACGACATCGCCAAGGCTTCGGAGTCGCAGGGTCGCCGTGACGCGACGAAGATTCTGACCATTTCCACCGCACACGTGGAATACGAATCGGAGAACCGCCACTACGCCCACGTGGACTGCCCCGGTCACGCCGACTACGTGAAGAACATGATTACCGGCGCCGCCCAGATGGACGGGGCGATTTTGGTGGTTTCGGCGGCAGATGGCCCAATGCCCCAGACGCGCGAACATGTGCTGCTGGCCCGCCAGGTAAACGTACCGGCGTTGGTGGTGTTCCTGAACAAGGTTGACCTGGTGGATGACCCGGAACTTCTGGAACTGGTGGAGTTGGAGGTCCGTGAACTCCTGAGCAAGTACGAGTTCGACGGCGACAACATTCCGGTGATCATGGGTTCGGCGACGGCTGCCCTTGAAGACGTCACGGGCGAAGCGGCCAAGCCGATTGTGGAACTGGTCGAGGCTCTGGACAAACACATTCCCGAGCCGGTCCGGGAAGTTGACAAGGACTTCCTGTTGCCCGTGGAAGACGTTTTTTCGATCAAGGGGCGCGGTACGGTGGGTACTGGTCGGATCGAGCGAGGCATTGTCAAGGTGGGCGACCAGGTGGAGATCGTGGGCCTTGGCGAGACGCGCAGCACCACTGTTACGGGCGTGGAGATGTTCAACAAGACCATGGAGCAAGGGCAGGCTGGCGACAATGTGGGCTGCCTGCTGCGAGGTATCGAAAAAGACGAGTTGGATCGCGGGCAGGTTCTGGCCAAGCCGGGCAGCATCACCCCGCACGCCAAATTCGACTCGGAGGTGTACGTACTGACCAAGGAAGAGGGCGGCCGCCACAGCCCGTTCTTCACAGGCTATCGCCCGCAGTTTTACTTCCGGACCACCGACGTAACCGGGACGATCGAACTGAAGGGCGCCGAGATGTGTATGCCGGGTGACAACATCCAGACGCAGGTGATGCTGCTGAACGCGTCAATCGCGATGGAAGATGGTCTGCGTTTTGCCATCCGCGAAGGCGGCAGGACGGTGGGTGCCGGCGTGGTCACCAAGATCCTGGAGTAACGGTCGATGGGCAAGAGCAAGGCTCGGGAACATGTTTGGCTTGAGTGCAGCGACTGCGGCGACCTGAACTACCGCACGCAGGTCCGTACGCTGGGCGGTATGCAGAAGGTCACGCTGAAGAAATTCTGCCGGCGCCAGCGCAAGCACACCGAGCACAAGACCAAGCGGAAGTAATTACCACGGGCGACACAGGTTTTTTTTTGATTTCAGGAGAGTCACGAAAGCCGTTTGATTTGTGGGCTCTTTCCGAATCCGGGTTACGGGATACGGCAGTAGCTCAATTTGGTAGAGCAGCGGTCTCCAAAACCGCAGGTTGGGGGTTCAAGTCCTCCCTGCCGTGGTGAGGTGAAGAGTTGCGGGCCGGAGGCCTGGGGGTTTTTGCCGGGAAGCGAATGTTTTGAGCGTGTTCACGATATACAAGCCGGGCCAGGGCAAGTACGTTCGCACCTGCACTTTCGTGGGGGGGGCGATGGCGACCGTTTGCGGTGCGTACGTGCTGAGCAAGAAGTTGTACGCCCTTGGTGCGTACCTGCGGTACGGTATTCCCGCCCTGATGACGGTGGTGCTGTGCGCGCTGGTCTTCTGGCTGGTCAACCGCGCGAAGAACGCCGACTTCCTTATCGCCACCGAAGGGGAGATGAAAAAGGTGTCCTGGTCCAATCGCAAGGAAGTGGTGGGCTCGACGAAGGTGGTTATCGTTACCACGCTGATTGTTGCCATGATCCTGTACGGCGTGGACATTATGTTCCGTATGTTCTTCATTCGCCTGGGTGTGCTTGGGTGAGGTTGTGTGCACGACGGATACCAGCGGGAACTTCCAAGATGGCTAAGCAGTGGTGTGTCTTACGGGTGGCATCCAACAGGGAGTCGCAGGTTCGCGATGCTCTGGACCGCAGGATTAAAATTGAAGGGTTGGACGAGACTATCAGCCGCGTGCTTGTTCCGACCGAGCGGCGTCCCGATCCCAGAGGCCGCCGCGGGAGCGAGAAAAAGTACGTCGAGCGGAAACTCTACCCTGGTTACGTGTTCCTCGAAATGGACTTGGAAGACGACGGTCGCGTCACGGAGGAAGCGTGGTTCCTGATCCGTGAGACCAACGGCGTGGGCGACTTCATCGGCGCAGGCGGCAAACCTACCCCCATGTCGTTCGGCGACGCCGAGAAGATGCTCATGCAGGTGGAAAAGGCCAAGGAAGGAACGACCGTATCGGTGGAGTTCAAGAAGGGCGATGCGGTCAAGATCAAGGAGGGAGCGTTCGAGAACTTCGAGGGTGAGGTGGACGAGATGCTGGGCGACAAGGGCCTCGTTCGGGTAATCGTGACTATTTTCGGACGGTCCACTCCGGTGGAACTGGAATACTGGCAGATAGAAAAGGCATGACAAGGCGATCAGCCATCAGCGACAGGCAACGGACCGAAAACGCGCTGTGGTTGAAAAGGGCTGAAACGAGAAAGCAGTAATGGCCAAGGCAATCGTGGCGAAGATCAAGTTGCAGGCTCCTGGCGGGCAGGCGACGCCGGCCCCGCCGATCGGACCTGCGCTGGGCGCACATGGCGTGAACATCGGGCAGTTTGTTTCGCAGTTTAATGAGCAGACCAAGGAGCACAACGGGATGCCCATCCCGGTGGTCATCAACATCTACGCGGACCGGACGTTCACGTTTATCTGCAAGAGCCCGCCGGCAGCGGCGCTTCTTAAGGAGGCCGCCCAGGTCGCCAAGGGTTCTGGCGTGCCCAACAAGGAAAAAGTCGGCTCGGTGACTGCCGACCAGGTCCGGGCAATCGCCGCCAGAAAGATCGCCGACCTGAGCGCCAACACGGTGGAACAGGCCTGCCGGATTATCGAAGGCACCGCCCGAAGTATGGGCCTGACGGTGGAGAAATAACCACCCGGCAGCAGGCGAATCGCCTGTGAGAGGGGCCGAGACGCGGCGGTCCATAGAGACGCAGGGAGTAGTGAATGGGCACAACACGAGGCAAACGATACAAGGCCGATGCCGCAGGCCTGCCGGATGGCAAGGTTCCGCCGGCTGAGGCCATCAAGGTGCTCAAGGCCTTCGGGGGCGGGAAATTCGACCAGACCGTGGAATTGGTCATGCACATGGGAATCGATCCCCGCCAGGGCGAACAGGCCCTTCGCGGTTCGATTTCGCTGCCGCACGGTATCGGTGTGAAGCGGAAAGTGATCGCGTTTTGCCAGGACGAGGATGTTGAGAAGGCCGAAAAAGCCGGTGCGATCGAGGCCGGCAGCGACGAACTGATCAAAAAGATCCAGGACGGGTGGACCGATTTCGACGTGGCGGTGGCCGTCCCGGAGATGATGAAGAGCGTCTCTCGGCTGGGGCGGATCCTGGGGCCCCAGGGCAAGATGCCCAGTCCCAAGTCCGGCACGGTTTCGAAAGATATTGCCGGCGCCGTTACGGAGTATGTTGATGGTAAGGTTGAGTACCGCAACGACGATGGGGGGAACCTGCACGTGTCGGTCGGTAAGATGAGTTTTGACGACAAGAGGCTCTCGGAAAACATCGATACGTTCATAAGACACGTGAAGAAGATCAAGCCGCCATCCACCAAGGGGATGTACGTGAAGAAGGTATGCCTCTCGGGCACGATGACCCCATCGGTGGAATTGGCCGTGCAGTAGAGCGAAGGTGAGTTTTTTAGATAATGAGCAAACCAGTCAAGACACTGATTCGAAATGAACTGGCCGACAGGTTCAAGGACGTGAAATCGCTGGCTGTCGTCGGACTTGCCGGCGTCGGGGCGGTCGCGACCAACGGCATCCGCAATCGCCTGTTGGAGAACGACATACGTCTGCTCGTGGTCAAGAATTCTCTGGCACGGCAGGCCTTCAGGTCGGTGGGGCTTGAAGCGGCGGCCGATTTGCTGAGCGGCCCCTGCGCGATTGCCTACGGCGGCGACAGTATAGTCAGCGTCGTTCGCGAACTGATGGACATCAAGAAGCAAGAGGAAGCCAAGGCTCTGACGGTGAAGGCGGCCGTCTTGGAGGGCGAGGCGTACGGGTCTGACCGGATTGAGGCGATGAGCAGGTTTCCCACGCGGGAAGAGGCCCTGGCCAAACTGGCGGCCTGTGTGCTGGGACCGGGGTCGAAGTTGAGCGGCTGCATGCTGGCCCCCGGTGGAAAACTGGCTGCTCTGGTCAAGGCTATCGAGGAAAAGCAAGACGGTGGCGAGTCGACGGAACAGGCCGCCTGAGCGACGCGCCAGTAAAGTGAATTACCGACGATTGACCGGCTGCGGATTGGGCCCGACGTCGGGCTTAAATGGATGCCAGCGGGGCGTCCGCCTATCAGGCCGGCGAGAGAGTCAATAGTGGAGCAGGTACGATGAGTGACCAAGCCGTTGAGGCAAGAGAGTTCTCCCAGGAGATCAAGGCGATGGGCGACAAGATGGTGGCCCTGACGCTGAAAGAGGCAGTGGATTTGGCTGACTACCTCAAGGAGGCCCACGGGATCGAGCCCGCCGCGGGTGGGGCCGTGATGTTGGCCGGGGCCGGCGGAGGGGAGCAAGTTGCCGAGAAGGAAGAACAGACCTCCTTCGAGGTGATCCTGAAGGACTACGGCGACAAGAAGATACA
>JASLZV010000167.1:246-5104 GCA_030754715.1 Phycisphaerae bacterium | reverse complement strand
AAACATCGTCCCAAACAGTTGCTCGGCCTACTGGACGGCAAGAGCCTTCTGGAACTGGCGGTCGAGAGGCTGGAGGGCCTGTTTGCTCCCGAGAACATATACATCATCACCAATGCGGAATACGCCGGCAGCGTGGCGGGCGATCTGGAGCGGTTTTGCTCCGAGAACATCGTCGGCGAACCGGTGGGCCGAGACACCGCCAACGCGATTGCGCTTGCGGTGGCCATCCTGGCCGGGGCGGACAAAGGCGGCACGATGGCCGTCTTCACAGCCGACCACGTGATCCGCCCGACCGACCAGTTCACCCAGACCGTCGAGGTCGCCTGCCAAGCAGCCGAGGCCAACGCCGACGCCCTTTTGACCTTCGGCATCAAGCCCACTTTCCCCCACACGGAGCTCGGGTACATCCACTGCGGACAGGCTCTGGGCGAAAACGTGTACCAGGTAATCGGGTTCGTCGAAAAGCCCGATCACCAGACCGCCCGCCGGTACGTCGAGGGGGGCAAGCATTACTGGAACAGCGGGATGTTCGTGTGGACCATAGGCGCTATCACCGCGGCGCTGGAGGAGTTCCTGTCGGATTCGATGCACAAACTGGCGCCCGTGACAGCCGCCGTCGCCGACGGAAAAGACTTCAGCCACCTGCTGGGCGACATCTATCCGCAACTGGAGAAGATCAGTATCGACTACGCGGTGATGGAAAAGGCTCACAAGGTGCTGATGGTTCCACTGGCCTGCCAGTGGCTTGACATCGGCTCCTGGCCGGCTATCGAAAACGTCATTGAATCGGACCAGGCCGGCAACACGGTGATCGCCCCCAACGCAGTTGTGCTGGACGGCTTTCGCAACGTAATCGTCAGCGACGACGACCACCTGCTGGCGGTAATCGGCACCGACGACTGCGTAATTGTGCACAGTGGCGACGCGACGCTTGTGTGCAACAAATCCGACTCGCGGCGGCTCAAAGAACTGCTGGCGAAAATCGAAGACAAATACCCCGGCAAATACTCCTGAGCGGGAGCAATGATCCATGGGGCGATGGCTGGGCATCGATCACGGCACAAGGCGCATCGGGGTAGCCGTGGGAAGCACCCCCGATGGAATTGCCGCCCCCGTAACGATCGTACCCGGGCGGCCCTTCGAAGCCGCCGCCATGCAAATCGCCGAACTGGCGGAAGAATACGGCACCGAGGGCATGGTGGTGGGCTGGCCTCTGAACATGGACGGCACGGAGGGCCCCCAGGGCAGACTCGTCCGAAGCCGCGCACAGGAGTTGGCCCAGTTGACGGGTCTTGACGTGCGATTGTGGGACGAGAGGCTGTCAAGTTTTGTCGCCGATCAGGCCCTGGCCGGCGCGTTCACCCGCAAGGGAAAGAAGGCGCGTCAGGATGCGGTGGCTGCGGCTGTGATCTTGCAGGACTTCCTGGCCGCCGGCGGACCCGACAGCGCCCCGACCCCCGACGAAATCGACGTCTGAGGGGAACACCTCCCCGCCAATCGTTTCACGCCACCATCACGGAGAAACTGTCGGTCACCGACACCAGGGCATCGCTGGCCTGCATCTCCACCATGATTTGCCCCGCAAAGCCGTCAGCCGGGTCGATGGTCAGTTGATTAGCCTCCACGCTCACTGTCGCCGCCGCACTGCTGCTCTCCGCAGCCAGCAGGCCTTCCGGAGCATCGTAGTATTGCTCGTCCACACGACCTTCCAGGTAGCCGTTCAACTGACCCAACTTCCGGTTCCAACTCGCAAAGGCATACAGACTGCCGTCGTCCAGCATGTAGTGCCAGCCGCCCCTGTTGTCCTGGAACCACTTTTCCCCCGCACCGCAGGCGTTATCCGAACCGGCCACGTAGGCAGCCAGTCCAAGGCGGTCTCTCAGCGCCACCGCGGTGGCCACGGGGCCCTTCACCGACAACACCGTGTAGGTTACCACGTCGCCGTCCGCATCAACGGCCGGCAACGTTAACACCAGTTGATCCTGGCCGCGTGACATCGCCTGGTCGGAAATGGCCATCTGTGGCGCGGCGTTCGTGACCGCGACCGTGAAACTGTCGCTGATCTTCGTCAGGCCGTCGTCGGCGCTGACCTCCACCACAAACCGCCCCACAAAGTCGTCGGCCGGATCGATCGTCAACCGGCTGCCGTCCATGGTCACCGTCGTAGGCAGAGAATCCTCCGGATGGGCCGTCAGCAGACTATTCGGATCGTCGTAATATTGCACGTCCACGTAGCCTTCCAAGCGGCCGTTCAACTGGCCCAACTTTCGGTTCCAACTCACCATGCGATAGAACCCGCCGTCGGACAACAGGTAGTACCGCCCGCGCCGCGTGGCATCCAGGAACCACTTCTCCCCCGCGCGGCAGATGTTGTCCCAACGCCCCAGGCGCGACGTGAGCCCCAAACGGTCCCTCAGGTCCGATGCCATCCGCCCCGGGCCCTTCACCGAAGCCACCGTGTAGGTTACCGCATCGCCGTCCGCATCGATGGCCGGTAATGTCAACACCATTTGATCCTGGCCGCGTGACATGGCCTGATCGGAGATGTCCACCTGCGGCGCGGCGTTCGTGACCGCGACCGTGAAACTATCGCTGACCGTCACCAGCCCGTCGGTAGCACTAAGTTGCACCACAAACCGCCCCACAAAGCCGTCGGCCGGATCAATCGTCAACCTGCTGCCGTCCATGGTCACCGTCGTAGGCGGAGAATCCTCCGGCTGGGCCGTCAGCAGGCTATTCGGGTCGTCGTAATATTGCACGTCCACGTAGCCTTCCAAGCGGCCGTTCAACTGGCCCAACTTTCGGTTCCAACTCACCATGCGATACAGCCCACCATCGGACAACAGGTAGTACCGCCCGCGCCGCGTGGCATCCAGGAACCACTTCTCCCCCGCGCGGCAGATGTTGTCCCAACGCCCCATCCGCGACGTGAGCCTCAAACGGTCCCTCAGATCCGATGCTATCCGCCCCGGGCCCTTCACCGAAACCACCGTGTAGCTTACCGCGTCGCCGTCGGCATCAGTTGCCGGCAGGTCCAGGGGCCGGGTATCCTCGTTGTGCGACATGGTCTGGTCCGGAATATCCAATACCGGCGCGGTTCCGTTCAGCATGATCCTGATGCTTAGGCCGGTACCTACAAAACTGTTGGGACCGTTGTTTATGGATATCGGAAGCGTATGCTCGGCCGGCGTCTGAGCTCCGGCGTCCTTGATGCCGACGCTGGCCAAAGCCCCACCGGCATGTCGGTGGGAAACGTCCAGGTCGAGGTAGTTGAATTGAATGGAATTGTTGCTTTCATACAGGACAGCCTGGAAAGTGACCACTCCGCCGCCGGAGTAGCCATAGAAGCGAACACCTTCCCACTGAACGATCAGCCGCTGCTGGCCGCCCGAACCTCTCAGGTTCCAGAGAACCGATCCTCCGCTGGTGCCAACCACCAGATCATCCCAGAACGGCGAAATGACCGCATAGGTCGGCGAACTCGTCAGATCCGAATTGTTATAGTAGTCGTAGCCGCCTCCAAAGGTGATGATGCCGTTACTGGAAACATACACACTGCCGCGGTCCTGCCCGTAAAAGTCGAAGTCGAAACCGCTGAGGCTCCCGGGGGCGATCGCAAAGACGCTGTCATCGGCATAGGGACTCAGTCCGATCGTGCCGAACGAACTGATATCCTCAAAGGCAAAGGCAACCGTACGCGCCGTGTAACCATACCCGTCAGGCTCGATCTCCGGACCGGTGTAATCGCCGGCGGGCGCAAGCGACATCGTGAGTATGTAGTCGCCGGTCGAGCCGGCTAACTCGCCGCCCGCCGCCAGGGGATCGTATGAGAAATTCCCGAATCCGGAGACCCCCACGTAGTATGTGCCGGCCCGTGTCAACGCATACTCAATGAAGCTGTCGGAACCATGAATGTCGTCGTTGAACGTCAACTCATTGCCATCGGCATCGAAGACCCGCAGCAGCGAGTTCAGAGTGGAACCGTTTTCCCAAGCGTCTATGTCGGCCGACAGGACCATACCCGCCTCGACCTGCAGGGCAAAAAGATCGACGTCCCTCGCACCGACTGCCCCATCCCCGATGGTGCCGGAGAATATAGCATCGCCCGTTCCGTTCAAGCCACTATCGACGGCCTGAGCCAGGATGTCGTTGGGTTCCGAGACGTAAACCATCTCCGCAATCTCGAAGAAGTGAATCGCATCGCCGCCGCCAAGGGCATTGCCAGCCGGATCTCGGATCGGATTTTCCCCCGTGTCGACCAGCGTCAACCTGTAACCGCCGACCGGAAGCATTTGGCCCAGGTTGATGACAACCCGGTTAGGCTGGGCCTGGGACAGCGAGGCGGTGTCTATGGTCAAAACGTTGTCGTCGGGGGTGTCAAAGACGCCATCGGCGCCGCTGCTCCGCAGCAGGAAATTGCCGCCCACCACCGATTGAGCCAGAATGTCTTCGCTGAAGACAATGGTTATTGTATCCACCGGCGCAAAGATGCCTGAAGGGCTGACCGACTCCACGGTCGGCGGTCTTATATCCTGCCCTCCGATCAGTTGCAGGGCATTGTAGGCGTTCAGGCGTCCGCCCGTTACGGCCCGGCCGGCCATGGAGGCAACCGTATCCGCACCGTCCATGATGGCGGCCTTGATCTGGTCGACGGTGGCCTGCGGGTTGCCGGCAGCCAACAGCCCCACCACCCCCGCGACGTGAGGCGTGGCCATTGACGTGCCGCTGTATGACGCATAGCCGTTGCCCGGCACGGTTGAGTAAATCGACACGCCCGGGGCGGCCAGGTCAACACTGGTCGCGCCGTAGTTGGAGAAACCGGCTCGACCGTCGTTATGATCGGTGGCGGCCACTGAAA
>JASLZV010000167.1:0-236 GCA_030754715.1 Phycisphaerae bacterium | reverse complement strand
TGGCGTAAATGTCGGTGTTGTTCCCGCTGTTGCCCGCAGCCGCTATGAACAGGACGCCCTCCGCCCCGCCGGCAGCTATCGCATCCGACAGCGCCTGGGAATACCCGCCCCCACCCCAACTGTTGTTGGTGGCTACCACGTTAACGCCGTAGTCGCGCTTCATCATGGTGACATAGTTGATCGCGCCAATGGCACCGGAGGTTGAGCCGGACCCCCCGTCGCTGAGAAACTTCATC
>JASLZV010000166.1 GCA_030754715.1 Phycisphaerae bacterium | reverse complement strand
GGCGGAACGCGTTGAACTGTCGCATGAAGGCCCGCACCCGTGGGTTTCGCTCTTCTTCCGGTTCGTCGACGGCATAGAAGAGGATTTCCGGCCAACCCTTTTTTCGGCCTTCGTCCAGCAGGGCCTTCCACACCTCGGGGCTGTAGCCCTCCGGCCCGAGCCACAGCACCGGGACCCCTGGGGCAACGAGTTTGGTTTTTTCCAGCAGCGCCATGGTCCGGGCAAAGCCGAGATGCGTTTTGGTCCGGCAGGTCATCCGGAACTCATCATCCACGAACCCGACCGGTGGTTCGCCGGGATGCTGCCCGGACCGGCAATACGAGTACACGGTTGCGGTGGTCATTCCGTGGGCCCGCATGTCCTGGAATACCCGCTGTTGATATTTCTCAGTCAGCAATCCCGGCGGATAATAGAGGGTGTTGTTGAACATGAAGAAAGCCATCCCCGTCTGGTGGGCAGTCGCCAACTTGATCGGCAGGACCTGCAGTTCGTAGGTCAGTTCCTTCAGGACCGCACGGCGGGGAGGCCCCGGGGCGATCTTCGTTGCGGGGGCACGGACGAGGATCTTCGAGCGATACGTTCCCGGTTTCGCGTCGGCCGATACGTGCACGGTCAGCCAGAACCGCCGCGTCGTGTCGGCTGGAATATCGGTGGTGTTCGTCCTCAGCAGGAATTGTTCGAATTGTGTTTTCGTCCAGGATTCGAACGGATCGACCAGGCGAATTTCAACGGCGGACTTGGGAATCACATGCCCGGCATCGCTTCTGAGGTGGGACTTCAGCGTTATTTCAACGTTCCTCAAAGGCCTGATCGCCCGGATCGACAACGTAGCCGGGGCATACTCTCCGGGAGAAGCGATGAGGTGAATCGTATCAGTCAATTGACCGGCAGCGGGTCTGGTAGACGGCCCGCCGCGCTGAAGGTAGTTCCTCACGAAAACGACCGCCTGCCGTGCGACTGATTTGCCGCAGCGGCCGGCATCAGAGGAGCCCGTCCCGGACGATCTAGAGCCGCGGCGAGGTGCAGAGGAGTTACTTGGCCCCATAGTCGGTTTCCTTTTGGCACCAGCCTGTGAAGGACAGCCCGGGAAAGCATAATGCTCGAACTACAGAATTGCAAAAAGGATCGGCCTCCACCCCGGCCACATGCGGGACGCCCGTCGGCTGGAAGGGGCTGGAATCGGCGGTTTTTTGGCGGAGAGATTGCAGAAAAATGCAAGGAATCGCGGAAAATTCCAGAAAACGGTAAAAAAAAGGCGGTTTTCGGCTGGAGGGAAAACTTCGCCCTAGACGATTACGTAGTAAGTAGTAAGGGCGTAGCGGTGCACTGCGGGGTGTGTTTGGGCCGGCAGGCAGCCGGCTTGCATACGACACTGCAGGCGAGCTGCGCGCGTTGGCGGATGTGAGACGGTCAAACCGCCGGACGTGAGATGAAAGTAATACTCGACGCCATCAACACGTATCTCCACCGCATAGCAGGCTACAACCCCCTGGTAATTGCGGTGGAGTTGTTCCTGATCGGCGTGGTGGTGTGGTGGGTGATGCGTTTCCTCCGTGGCACTCGCGGGGCGCGTCTGGTCAAGGGTGTAGCGGTCATCCTGGCCACGGTTTACATCGTCATCAATCTGCTGCCTGAGGAGATGGAGTGGCATCGTGTCAAGTTCCTGTACGGCCACTTTCTGATCTTCGCGTTTGTGGCGGTGGTGGTGGCGTTTCAGCCGGAGATACGGCGTGTGCTGCTGCAGGTTGGCCAGGCCAGGTTCCTGCACACGTCTCGCAGCGAAGTACAAGCCATGATCGACGCGCTGACGGAAAGCACCGCCTACCTCTCTCGGAACAAGATCGGGGCCGTCATCGCCATCGAGCGGTCGGTGGGATTGGGGGCGATCGTTCAGGCCGGCACGCCGATCGACGGGGAACTGACCAGCGGGCTGCTGAACACGATTTTCTACCCCGGCAGCACGCTGCACGACATGGGCGTAATCGTCCGCGGCAGGCGGGTCGTGGCGGCCGGCTGCCAGTTCCCCATGGCCGAGAGCGACGAAGTGGACGCCTCGCTGGGCAGCCGCCACCGCGCGGCGCTGGGACTGTCCAAGGACTCCGACGCGGTGGTGGTGGTGGTCTCCGAAGAGACCGGGCGGGTGTCGGTGGCCTGTGAGGGGCAACTGTACCTGGGGCTGGAAGCCAAAGCCCTCAAAGACATGCTGGAAGGCCTCATGGCGCCGAGAAAGATGGCGCGGCGGCGGCGGAAGGCCGCCCGCCATGCCCAAGGCGACGACATATGAGCAAGACGCCCACATCTTCCGAATCGCTGTTCACGAGTCGATGGTGGCTGGACCGGCTCCGCATCGGGTTCTGGGTGACTATCGTATCGGTGCTGGTGTGGATCTATGCCGACATGGAATTTCCCCAGACCGCCAAGGTCCGCATCACCGTCCACCTGACCACCGGCGGGGCCGGCAACATGGTCCTGCTTTCGAGGTCGACCAGGATGGTGACGTTCAAACTTCGCGGCAGCCGCAACAGCTTGAGCCGCTTTGAGAAAAAATACGACAACACCGCACATGAATACGACCTGTCGAAAAATTATCGTCCCGGGCGCAATCAGGCCGTCCCCACCACGGACGTCCTGTCAGAGATACCCGAGATGCGCGACTTGGGCCTGTCGGTAGTGTCTGCCGAGCCGAAGACAATCACGGGGGTGCACATCGACCGCCTGGAGCGGCATGAGGTGCCGGTGGAGTTTCGCCACAGCGGCGTTGAACTGGAAAAGAAGCCACAGGCCACCGTGGCGATGCTCGTGGCCTCCAGGCGATGGAAGGAGATTATCCGCAAGACAGGGGGGCGACCGACTATCCCAACCGTAGAGATAGACCTGAAGCACCTAACGCCCGGGCAGACCAAAACGGTGGAATTTGAACTTGTGCCGTCGATTTCCGACGTGCCCGTCGAACCGGCCCAGGCGAGTATCTCAGTTGAGATCGAGGTCCGCCGTCGTACCATCACCAAGACGATCTCAATCGCCGTCCGCGTGCTGACGCCATCGGGATGGGTGGAAAACGGCGTGTGGAACGAGTATCAGTTCAATCGCAAGGACCGCCTGGAGTGGCTGCGCCAAATCACCATCGAAGGGCCGCGTGAAGATTTGGACAAACTCGACCCCAAGAACATCGATGCGCACGTCGCCCTGGTGGAGGGAGACAAGGTACCGACCAGTTGGACCACGCGGAAGGTGATCCTTCGCTTCCCGCCGAACCTGAAGATTCAACTGGCGTCGGGACAGGCCTCCCTCACCGTGCAGTTCCGCCTGGAAAAACGCACCGCCTCCGGAACCTAGCGTCCCGGAATTGCGCATGACCGGAACGCCGCAAGGGCACGTGCCGGCCGAGGCGGTAACCGCTTGACCGGCGACTTGATAGACCAATTTCCGCGGCTGGGCGGTGCATCCTGAGCCCCTCGAGGGAAAAATTTTCCGTCTTTTTTATTTTCCATTGTGCAAACCGCGCGGTTTTCGTCATAAAGTAAGTATATGGGGAGATAGGTAGTTTTCAGGTCTCAGGGGGCCATCCGATTTTGGATTTGGGGTTGGTAATTGCTTTCGATTTAACCGCCTGCGGCCGGCCAAACAACGGGGCCCGGTTCAAGGAGGTTTTGCAAATGCCTACACAGAAAAGAGATAAAACTTCCGTCGTCCCCGCCGCGATAGATTGCCCGGCGGCCGATGAACCTGTCAAGACGTGTGGCAAGTGCTCCCGGTCGCTGCCGCTGTCGCAGTTCTACCGAGACGCCCATGCCAGGGATGGATATTTTCGCCAATGCCTCGCCTGCCATCGAATCACGGTGCGCGCCTGGACGCGAAAGAACCTCCTGAGGATCAACGCGTGGCGGCGGCAGCGATACCGCCAAAACATCGAGCTCATGCGGGCCCAGAATCGCGAATGGTATGCAGCCAACCGCGAAAAGTTCAAGCAGTGGTCCAGGGAATATCGGGCGGAGCACCGGGAGGAAATCCGCGCCAAGGCCGCGGAGCACACCCGCCGAAACCGCCATAGCCAGGAAGTAACGGCGGCGGCGGTCTCCCCTAATCGGTGCTGCTTTATTGTGTGGGCTACGCCACGGCCAGCAGACTGTATTCGATCCTGTCCGGAAGACTATCAAAAAATGTGCTCCAGGCACCATCACCAGTTACACGCCGAGCTGTTCTGCCTCCTGCCGCCATTTGAAGAGTATTATGCCGGCGTCCCCCGCAGAGGCCGGCGAATGAGCCTGTTTGGAGCGATGCTGTGATGTCCCCAATGCTTGCGAACTATTCGCCGGCCCGCGAAAGCCCACAGGAACAAGGATGATGGATCCCAGGCAAAATCATCGAGGAGCTGGCGCGGCCAGCGGGGTATCCCTGGGCGTTGTCCGGCGGGTCGGGCCTTTTGGCTGGCGGGAGGAACCTACGAGGATTTTCCTGGCCGCCATCTCCGCCAAGGTCGTTTTCATCTCCGTCCACAAGGTTCCCAGGCCCGCGTAGCGGTATTCGATCTGGATGCCCTCGGGCAGGGATTCGGCGAACGTAGCGAGATTGTATTGGTCCGCCCCGCCGTAGGCCGCGATGAGCAGTTCGAGCTTCTTTGCCTCGGCCTTTTTCATGGCCTCTATGACGTCGGCGTCGGCCCGGCCCAGAATTTTGACGGTCTTTGCCTTGATTTCCTCGGCCGTCTTCAGCAGGGCGGCGACCGTTCGGTCGGCATGGGCCTTGGTCTCGTCGGCTTTTTTCCGACCTTCCTCTTCCTCCTCCCGAACGAACGCCTCAGTCTCGGCGTCGAAATCCTTCATCGCCACCTCGACCATGCGTTTGGCCCGCTCCAGCGCCGCGGCGACCGTGTCCCGCTGCTGCTCCATCTTTAGCGTGATTTTTTCCTCCTCCGCGAGCATTCGCGCCTGGATCGTCGCCTTGATGTCCTCGGCCGGGTGGAAACCACGCACCAGGGCGATCAGGAAGTGAATGCCCTTCTTCCTGCCGATCACCTGGAGCGACTGGGTTACAGCCTGCTGAAACTTCTCCCGCGTCTCTCCCTCGATGAACTCCTTCGTCGTCAGGTTCGACCCGGCGTTCTT
>JASLZV010000165.1 GCA_030754715.1 Phycisphaerae bacterium | reverse complement strand
AACGTTTCGCCGACGGTGAACCGGCGTTTGGCCAGTTCGACGGTCAGTTCGAGCCCGCCGCTGCGGACAGAGTTCCTTTCGGGCACTTGTCCGATCTGAGGTTCGGCTGGAGGGAGGAAATAGTGGCATCCGGCGGCGGCCAACAGCACCGACACCATTGCCGCGGTGCTCTTTACATTCATTAGACCTTCTCCGGCAGGTTCTCGGCATCGGCCGTGGGGCGACGTTCACCGACGTATGCTCCGGCGGCTGTTCTCGCGTAGCCTTGCTCGACGAGCCTGCGATATTCCGGCCCGCAGTTGTAGGTACAAAACGGGAAGACGCCTGCGGGCGTGGAATAGAGTATCACACATCGCTTGGCCCGCTCAACATCGAAATTATGGCGGTCCTGGAAGTGCATGCCCGCGCAGAGCAGGGTTTTGTAGGTGAGTTTTTCTCCATGGCCTCGCCCGACGCTTTTGTCGACCATGCCGTGCAGGGAGCGGACAAAGCGTTTGACGGTAAGTCCGGGCGGAGCGGCGGCGGCCTTGAAGTGGCGATTGAACATGCGTGCGGCCTGCAGACGGTCCAGCCAGATCGGTCGCCCGCGCTTGCGAATCCGCGCTGCGATCCGGTTCATCTCGGTAAACAGTCCCTCGACGTTGATCACTTTGGGGAACGGGTAGACCTTTCCTTCGGGTGAGACCAGGAAGTAGGTTCCAAAGGCGCAGTCGGGATGGCAGGAGGAGCGGATCTTGGACCGGCCGGTGAGGGCTTCGAGGAATTGCGACAGCGGTACGGTGATGCTGAGGGGATACATGTCACGAAGCGCGCTTGCGCCGCTGGCGCGGGCGATGTCATGGGCCAGGTCGCCCAGGGTGTAGCGGCGTGCGGACAATTCGTCGGTGCAGATGCGCCCGCTGAACGAGACGGGCTGGTAACTGACGGCGCTGACCACGTCGATGTTCTCCACGGCGAAGCGGAACACCTTTTCCACCTGGTTGTCGTTGATGCCCTTGACGATCGTCGGAACGAGGCAGATTTTCATCCCCAGTTTGCGGCAGTTTTCGATGGTGGCGAGTTTCTTTGCCCAGATGCCGGGGTAGTTGCGGGTGTGGCGGTGTGCTTCCTCGCCGATGCCGTCGAACTGCATGTAGAGGGTGTGGACACCGGCCTGGGCGCAGCGCCGGGCGAATCCGGGATCGGCCATCGTCAGGCCGTTGGTGGCGATCTGGATGCACGAAAAGTCCATATCCCGCGCGGCCGAGACGATCCGCAGGAAATCGCCATGGAGGGTAGGCTCTCCTCCGGAGAACTGGATGGCCGTGCAGGGTGTGGGGCGCAGGTCTCGCAGGACCTGTAGTTGCCTGATGATCTCGTCGTAGGGCGGCTCGAACAGGTAGCCGGCCGCCCCGGCGTTGGCGAAGCATATCGGACATCGCATGTTGCAGCGGTTGGTCAGGTCGATTTGGGCCAGGCAGCCCCCGGAAAGGTGCTGGTTGCACAGTCCGCAGTCCGAGGGGCAATGCCTCTGGCCGGCAACGTGGGGATGTTTCTGGCCTGAGAGTTCCTCGAAACTCCACCAGGCGGCCTTGGCCTGGAGCAGCACGTCGGAGTTGACGCAGTCGCGAAAGTACCCGTGCTCGGGACAGGTTTTTTCGACGAACACGGCGCCGTTGGCAACGAAGTATCGCCCCAGGACAATGGCGCCGCACTGTGGGCAGAGCGACTCGACGGTTCGCGGCAGGCGTCGCAGGACAGGGTGAACCCTCGTGCCGTTCCAGGTGTGCGTTGCGCTGCCGGGACGGTCGGAGGCCAGGTGGGTCCAGATGGCGTCGTGGTGGACCTGTTTTGTACAGTCGCAGCGAGGGCACTCGAAGGTCAGAACAATCTGGTCGCCGGTGCGGTCGAAGACGGCATCCACGACGCTTTGGCAGGAGGGGCAAGTGGCGCGGGTCTTTACAGGGAGCGAGGCATAAGTGTGCGCGAATCGCCGGATCACCTGCCGGAGTTCGGCTATCCGCGCCCACTGCGCCGCCGGGGCTGCGTCCGCCGAGCCGGCTGGCGGAGCGTCGCTGTTCTGCGCTGAAGGTTCCACTTGCTCGCTCATCTACTGGCGAAGGCTCCCAGGGGCTCGGTTGTCAGTGATCAAAGAACGCTGGATACCGGCGCCTAGTTTTCTTTCGTTTGCGATAACTGCGGGCCAGTTCGATAAAGATGTCCAGATCCCGCTGAATGTTGGAACTGGTTGCGTCGAAGTAGAAGTTGCGTATGGGCATGTTGTTGCAGTCGTCACAGACGCTGTGATACACAGCCTCCGAGATGATGCCGTTCATGCAGGAAAACGGGCTGATGTCGATGACACCGTCGGCGCCCTTGTTGTACAGGTAGATGGTCTTACCCACCGAAAGCACCATCTCACCCAGTGCGCCGTCGGCCGGCAGGTACGGCCAGCCGGGCTTGAGAACATCTTCAAAGATATTGTGTGGCTCTTCATAGCCGACGAAGTCATCGGCAAAGGGCGCCAATAACCTGTGTTCGTCGGCCCGCTGAAAGCGGTTCTTGACAACTGCGGCAAGCATGGGCAGCGACAGGCCCTTGCCGCTGCGTTGCAGGTGGTCCTTTTGGGACCAGTTGGTGTACCAGACCCATTCGGCGATGTCGGACAGCCAGGCCTCGCCGCCGTGGGCTTCGATTTTGCGTACCGCATCGTTATTGCAGAAGGTGTTGAAGCGGCAGTAGATTTCGCCGACCACGCCGATGAGTGTCCTGTCGGTAGTGTACCGGGCGGGTACGGCGTGGAACATGTTGCGGGCGGTGGTCAGGGCCTTGGTGATAGCGGCCATCCGGTCTCGCGAGGAGAGGTTTGGTTTGGCCAGGACCGTGTCGAGCAGGTCCAGGCTGTCCTCCCAGACCTGGTCGGTGGCGCCGGGTGTGGTCTCGTACGGGCGGGTCTTCAGGAGCATCTTGCGGAGGATGTCTCCGGCTACCAGTCCGCGCCAAGCGGTGCGGAACATGTCGCCGCCGTGGTCGGCCAGCCCGTCGTAACTGTTTTTGCTGGTGGGCGAGATAATCGGCACGGAGGTGTAACCGAGTTCGTCAAGGACCTGGCGGAGGTAGGGGGCGTACTGCCCGAAGCGGCAGGGTCCCCCGGCCGTCGGCATGAAGAAGGCGTTGCGGTCGGGATCGAAGTTGTCGCTGTGGATGATCCGCAGAAAGTCCCCGAAGGTTACCTTCTGGGGATAGCATTCCTCGCCGCTGCTGAACAGCCCGGCCAGTTCGAGTGTCCGATCGTCGGAGGGAGGTGTGACGGCCGCGTTGATGCCCACCGACCGGAACACCGCGGCGATTGCCCGTGCCCCGTCATAGGTCATCCGTGGTATCCACAATATCCTGCCTTCGAGGAGGTCCTTTGACCTGCTGCGAACTTGGCCCATAGTGTCTTTCTATCTCGATAAACTGATTCACGTGCCAGGCGGCCGGGCAAGCCAGCGGAGGGATTCGAACCCGCAACATCGGCTTTACAAAAGCCGTGCTCTACCGTTGAGCTACGCTGGCACTGGGGTACACACGGCGCTAAGTTGCCACCCGGTCGCACGGTGCCGTCTTTTGTTATGATGCATCAAGCAAAGGAGTTTATAGCCGTGTGCCACTATGGTCAAGGACGGAGCGCGGACGGATAGTTTTTATATCGTGAGCCTCTGCGGGAGTCCGGTTGAAAAAACCTTTGCTTTTGGCCCCGGCTATACATAGAATAGCCGCGTTGGGTTTTTTGGTGCCTTGGGGGCTCGATCACGCGGTATCTGCCCCGAGAAGAGATTGCGGAGGTAGTGCCTGGCCATCGCGGCTGGTATGCCCGGAGTTCGGCGGGTCGCGAGGGCAGTGTGTAATATTGTCCAGGGCAGTGTCCGGGACTCGCTGTCCATATAGGAGAAAAGGTCGATGGACGACAAATTGTTTGCCAGGAGAATGAAGAATTGGGAATCCGAGGGGGAGTTGTGCGCTTTTAATCTTGCCTGTGTAGCCGAGGCGCTGGATACGGTCAAGCGCCTCAGCGACCAGAATGTCGGCTGGGAAGTAGTCGAAAAGAGGGTCGGGGAGTACAAGAACTGGGATCCGGATATCCTCAAAGTGGACAAGGAGACAGAGGGCGGCTATTGGAAACGTCTCGAGCAGCGCGGCAGCGGCTTTCTGTTCCTTTCCGAGGAGGCCGGTACGGTCGAGATAAACAAGGATGCCGAAGGCGAAAAATACAATGTGGTCTGCGACCCATTCGACGGGAGTTACCTTTTCAAACACGGCATACCGGCATTCTGGTACAGTTCCCTGGCATTGTATGGCGAGGATCTGAAACCCGCCTGCTGCGCCGTGGGCGACTGCTTCCCCCAAGTGATCGCGTTTGCCAACGACAACGGCGCCTTTGTTACCGAACTTGACGGCGACCGGCTCGTTCACAAGGTGAGACTTGATAAGAAATACCGCCAGTCCATGGGGCGCCCCGACGTTACCACGATGAAAGGCGCCAGCATTGAGTCGTACGCGATGAAGCCGACAAAATTCCTCATGCCCCTGGTTGATGAATATCGCGATCTGCTGGAGCCGTTCAAATTTATCAATCCCAACGGCGGGCCCTATGGCTTTGTTGACGTAGCCGAGGGTAAGATCGACTGCTACTTCGCGCGCAAGCAGCCATTTGTGGACGTATTCTCGGGCATTTACGTGGCCCAGCAAGCCGAGGTGATCGTGACCGATTTCGACGGCAAGGCCGTGGAATTTGTAGCCGAGGAGGAGACCGTTTGGGATGTGGTGGCCACCACGAACCAGGCTCTGCACGACGAGGTTCTTGCAGCGATAGCCGACTGCAAGAAAAAGATGGGACAGAAGTAAAGACGTAATATCCCAGCGTAAAATGATACTTGGAGAGAAACTAAAATGGCAAAAGATGTAATCAAGTTGGTAGATTTGAAGAGGGAAGATGTTCCGGCCGACCTCAGGGCCGAAACGTACTTTGACTTCAAGGCCCATCCGTTTGAACATCAAGGGCTCCTTGACCAGACCAATTCGGTCTATGGCGCCATACTCGGCATAAATGAGTACATCACAAGATGGCTGTCCGACACGATCGGCCCGAAACGCTCT
>JASLZV010000164.1 GCA_030754715.1 Phycisphaerae bacterium | reverse complement strand
AACCCCGTGCTGGAGACACTTTCTATCCTCTGTGAAACAGGGACTTATACCCGATGGTACCCCCGCTTTTTTGCCGGTTTGAACTGGCCTTTTTGGTCGATATATGAGACAATCTGTCATTGGGTGCTGCGCGGACGCTTGGGGTGTGATTCCACCGCCCAGCCCACGAATGACTTGCCAAGAAAGGACAGGACTGAGATGGCCAAGGATCCGGCCAGAACAAAAAAGGCCTCGGCTAAGACAAAGAAAGACACGCCTGGAACGAGGTACGACGAAGCCCAAATCAAGGTTTTGCGCGGGATGGAGGCGGTGCGAAAGCGCCCCGGCATGTACATTGGGGACACAACTCCTCGCGGTCTGCACCACCTGGTGTGGGAAATTGTCGACAACGCCGTTGACGAGGCGATGGCCGAACGGTGCAAGAACATCGTCGTCACGATTCACCCGGACGAGTCGTGCACCGTGTCGGATGACGGCGAGGGGATACCGGTTGGCCCGCATCCCACCGAGAAGATATCCACACTGGAGGTGGTCTTTTGCAAATTACACGCCGGCGGCAAGTTCGACCACGGCGTATACAAGGTCTCCGGCGGGCTTCACGGCGTCGGCGCCTCGGTGGTTAACGCTCTGAGCGAATGGACGGAGGTGGAAGTCTGTCGGGACGGCATCGTGCACCACATAGAGTTCGAGCGCGGCAAGAAGAAGTCCAACTTGCGGAAGATCGGAAAGCGCACGCGAAGCGGCACGAAGGTAACCTTCAAAGCCGATCCGGAGATTTTCCCCGACATTCGCTTCAAGTACGAGGTGCTGGCCTCCCGCCTGCGCGAACTGGCGTATCTCAACGAGGGCGTACGCATCAAACTCTATGACGAGCGCACCGACAAGGAAAACATATTCCAGTACAACAAAGGCCTGCTGGCTTACCTGGAGCATCTCAACGAGGGCAAAACCACGGTCCACCGCCCGGCCATCCTGCACAAGGAAGACACGGAAGACCATTTGGTGCTTGACCTGGTGATGCAGTACACCGACGGGTACAGCGAGGCCATCCTGTCATTCGCCAACAACATCAACACGCTGGAAGGCGGCACGCATCTGTCAGGCTTCAAGAGCGCCCTGACGCGAACGATCAATTACTACGCCAAGAGCGGCAAGATTCTCAAGAATACCGGGGCCCCCAGCGGCAACGACCTGCGCGAGGGCCTTACGGCCATCATTTCCGTGAAGGTGTCCGAGCCACAGTTCGAAGGCCAGACCAAGACCAAACTCGGCAACAGCGAGGTCGAGACCTTCGTGACCCAGGCGGTGAACGAACAACTGAGCGCCTGGCTGGAGGAGCACCCCTCAGAAGCCAAACGGATCGTCAACAAGGGCCTCGCGGCCATGCAAGCGCGGGAAGCTGCCCGCAAGGCCCGCGACCTGACTCGCCGGAAGGGCGCCCTGTCCAGCGGCTCGCTGCCGGGCAAACTCGCCGACTGCCGCTCCAAAGACGTGTCCTCCACCGAACTGTTCCTGGTGGAGGGCGATTCAGCCGGCGGGCCGGCTAAACAGGGGCGCGACTCGGCCACCCAGGCCATCCTGCCGCTGCGAGGCAAGGTCATCAACGTGGAAAAAGCCCGCTTGGACAGAATACTTAACTTTTCGGAAATCCAGAAGATCATCTCCGCACTCGGCTGCGGGATCGGCGACGACGAATTTGACATTTCAAAACTTCGTTACGGCAAGATCATTATTATGACCGACGCTGACGTGGACGGCAGCCACATCCGCACGCTGCTGCTGACGTTCTTTTACCGGTTCATGAAGCCGCTGGTCACTGACGGGCGAATCTTCATCGCCCAACCGCCCCTATACCTGGTGGCGCGGAGGAAAAGCAAACAATACGTCCTTAACGACGGCGAACTGCGTAAGACACTCGCAAAACAAGGCCTCAAAGACACCTGCCTGGAAGTTCGCGACACCACCGTTAAGAAGCCGGAAGTCATAATAGAATTCTCGGGCGCCAAACTCAGGGAACTGACCGAGATCCTCGAACAACTCGCTGAGAAGGTCCATATCATCGAGCGCCGCGGCCTGAGTTTCGAGAAACTCATGGATAACCGCAATGGCGGAAAACTTCCCACGCATTGGATCCAATTGGGCCAGCGCGATCTGTTCTATCACTCAGACGACGAGTACAAATCGTTCCTGGGCAAGCACGATCTGCTGGACAACGAGGTCGCCGGAAACGGTAACGGCCGAGAACCCAAGAAACACGTCCGCCGGATCCACAAGCGTGCCGAACTGCACGAGGTTAAGGATATCCAGAGATTTATCGGCAAACTCAAGACTCGGGGCATCAGTATCGAGGATTACTTCATCAAGCGCGAGGAGACAATCACCGGCGAGAAGCCCCCCAGCAAGTACGTTCTTGTCAACAACGACGACGAGATGCAACTAAACAACGTTGCCGGAATCGCACCGGGAATCCGCACCGTCGGGGCCAAGGGCGTGGAGATCAAACGCTTCAAGGGCCTGGGCGAGATGAACGACAACGAACTCTGGGAAACCACGATGGATCCCGAGCGCCGGACTCTGCTGCGGATCAAGGCCGAAGAAGCCGAAGAGGCCGAACGCATGTTCAGCCTCCTGATGGGCGACAACGTCGAATTGCGTCGCAATTTCATCGAAGAACACGCCTTGGAAGTAAAGAACCTCGACGTATAGCGCCCGGTCAGCCGGCCAAGTTTGGGACGGGGCGAGGTGAAAAACACTTCCAACCCAAGGTGAAACGGTTTATAATGCACGGACTTGGCTGCTGCCGCAGCAGAATGGGGAACGCCGGTTGCGAAGTCTTGGGAACCGACCAAGCGGCAATCCGGCTGGCCCATATTCCGGTCTGCCAGCGGGTGTAGCCGGGCGGGCGCGATGCGTCAGCGCGCCGAGACGCCTGAGGGCGTATGGACCCCGGCGACGGACCGGGTACCTGAAACCAGAGCAACCCACCCGCGGGCCGCTGCGGAAATAGAACTATACGGGAGCTGTGTGTACATGTCGGATGACAGTCGCCCGTCCCCTGACACATTTGCGGATTCGTCGCCGGCGCAAGAACCCCCATCCAAAGAGCCCCTGTCCCCGGCGGCAGCAAAACCACCCAGAGGTGCCGCCGGCCCTACGCTGGTCGCGCGATACAGCCTGATGCGCCAACTGAGCGAGTTTCGCCATACCTTCGAAAAGTCCCCGCCGCCTGGCACCAAGGTCGTTTTGCGGTCCGAGCGCGGCGTGGAACTGGGTGAGGTGGTGGCCGGTGTGTCCACGGATACTCGCCCGGGATGCATCAGCCCGGAACAGATCGAGCGATACATCCAAGCCAACGGCCCGGAATACCCCTTTCGGCGGGACGGGAAGGTCATGCGGATAGCCAATCCCCAGGACCTGGTCGACTTCCGTCACCTGGAGTCGTCGGCCCGTGAGGAACGAACATACTGCACCCAGCAGATCAAGGAACTGGGTCTGAAGATGAAACTGGTGACCGTGGAGCACCTTCTGGGAGGCGAGCTGATAATCTTCTACTTCCTGGCCGAGCAGCGGGTGGACTTCCGCAAGTTGGTACGTAACCTCGCTAACCAGTATCACACACGGATCGAGATGCGCCAGGTCGGTGCGCGCGACGAGGCCCGTTTGGTAGCCGACTATGAGCGATGCGGACAGCGCTGCTGCTGCCAAGAGTTCCTCAAGAATCTCAAGCCCGTTTCGATGCGGATGGCCAAGACGCAAAAGGCCACGCTGGATCCCTCGAAAATTTCGGGGCGATGCGGGCGGCTGATGTGCTGCCTGTGCTACGAAGACGCCACCTACCACGAACTAAAGGCGAAGTTACCATACAAAAACATCTGGGTTCGCACACCCGAACTCGTGGGCTGCGTGACTGGCACGCAGATTCTCACCCAACTGGTGGAGTTGCGACTGCCCAACCACTCCCGCGTGGTAGTTCCCAACGAGGACATCATCGAACGCGACGTCGAACCGCCCGCCGGAGATGAGGCCCAACAAAATCTGCCGGCCAAGGTTGTCACCACAGCCCCAAGGAGGAAACCTGCCGCCAAACGCCCCCGAGAGGTGCAGGAAAGCCCACACGACCAGGAGCAGGTTCTGCACCAGGCCCAGGTTGCTCAAGAGCCCGTCGAGGCACAGGAGCCGGCCCTGGCGGAGGTGAGGCTGGACCCGGCCTGGACAGAACTACTGGGAGACAAGATCGACATTGACGAGCCCCGTACACCCGAACCGAAATCGGACCTTCAGGCCACTGAACCGACCAGCAGCGAAGCGGACGCACCGGCCATCCCAATGAGCACGGTGATCCAAGAACCATCGGCCGACCAGCCCGCAAAGAAACGCCGACGCCGAAGACACCGCAAGACGCCCGGGCCAGGCATATCGCCCCAGCCGAGTCAAGGTCATCCCGAGGCGCCAACCACCTCCGCCACGGGGTCCCAGAAGCGTCGCCGCCGCCGAAAAAAGAAGAAACGTCCCCGCCACGACTAGCACTCAACGTAAGGAGGAACAAACACGGGTAAACGCTGAGGCGACTTTTCTCCGGCAGGTTATATCCGTATCAAGCCGCGCCCATCTGTGGCTACGCCGATTTCTCGGCGGCTGCAACAAAAACATATTGGCACCGCCCGTCCCGGTCACGGGCGGCTACCAACATGACTTCGCGAAGCGTCCGCCGCACTCCCACCACGGGGCATTTTTAATTCGTCCGACTACCGTCCGCAACAACGGGGCGAAATATTTCACAACAAGCGCTTGAGTTGACGCTTCTGACCTGCTTCCAACTCCATTATATACCCCAGGCGCCCGCCGGTATCGACGCGTTTTTTGGGGTCTCGTAAGTTCCGCGTTTACAGCATGCTGCGCCCGGACATTTCTCCGCTGTCCTCAGTGGACTCTTGGGGAAGACGCCCCGTGTTGCAATCCTTGCCGTCGCAGAGCGATCCAGGGAAGCAGAGGCAAACATAACGTTGTTCTTTGAATTGACTGCGAGCACCGGCCGGTCCCGGCCGCCGTGCAGCACACGGCCCCTCAGTCATCGTCATCTTTTTCCTTTTTGGCGCGTTTCTCGGCCTCGATGCGGCTGGCCCTGCGGTC
>JASLZV010000163.1 GCA_030754715.1 Phycisphaerae bacterium | reverse complement strand
TGCTTAGGGTTGCGGCTTGCGAGCAAGGCAGATCGGACCGACTGGGGATGTGACGGCCGTCTGAGAGCTGAGTCAAGTTTGTGGGCCGGAAATGTTGGGGGGGGGGAAGGGATTGCCATGGACACAACTGCGGTTAGGGTGCGCGCCGACGAGGAGGTAGCACAGCGGATTTGCCGGGCGCTGTATGAGCGGATTGGCCCGCAGAAGTTCAATGCTTGGTTCAAACACGGTACACGTTTGACTATCGACAACGGACACATCAGGTTGGCGGTGCCCAATCCGTTCATCGCTAACTGGATCGAGGGCCACTACCAGGTGGATATTGCCTGCGCAGGCGAGGCCTGCACAGGAACGCACCGGCCGGTTCTGGTTGCGATCGACCCCTCGCTGGCAAGCGAGATTCGGCGTCATGAACTGGATGCCCAGGCCGACATTGTCCACAAGACCCGTCAGGGACGCACCAGGCGGCGGCCGGCGCAGCCGGGCCGGCTTCGACACAAACTCGAAGACTTTGTAGTGGGACCCAGCAACAAGTTGGCCTATTCGGCGGCGGCGGCAATGGCGAGCGAAAAAAGGCCCCCCTTCAACCCGCTGTTTGTCCACGGGACTTGTGGCGTGGGCAAGACGCACCTGCTCCAGGGCGTGTGCAACCAAGTGTCTCGCGTGTACCGCGCCTCGAGGCCCTTCACCTGGAAGTACGTTACCTGCGAGCAGTTTACCAACGAGTTCATTCAGTCCCTGGGGGCGAAGAACATCTCTCAGTTCCGCCATCGATATCGCCAACTGGACCTGCTGGCTATTGACGACGTGCACTTCCTGGCGGCTAAGAAGGCCACGCAGGATGAGTTCCTCCACACGTTTAACGCGATCGAGTCGGCCGGCCGGCGGATCGTGATGGCCTCAGACGCTCATCCGCGACTGGTGGGGGGCCTGAATGAACGCCTGGTGAGCCGGTTCGTGTCGGGAATGGTGGTGAAGATCGACCATCCGGAGGCGTCGACGCGTTTGTCGATTCTTACCCGTAAGGCCCGAGGGATGAAACTGAAGGTCGGCAGCGAGATCCTGAAATATATCGCAGACCATGTTCGCGGCTCGGTGCGGGAACTGGAAGGCGCCCTGACGAAGCTGGCAGCCCTGGCCGCCATCGAGGGTGGGGTGGTGACACTGGAATTGGCTCGCGGCGCGCTGGCGGACCACTTGGCTCGCACCGATAGCGCCGTGACGCTGGGCGAAATTGAGGCGGCGGTGTCGGCCTTCTTCGCCATCACCCCTGCTGACATCCACTCGTCCCGGCGCACGCGAACCGTCTCGCTGGCTCGTATGGTCAGTATGTTCCTGGCCCGCAGGCATACCCGGATGAGTTACCCCGAGATCGGTCGGGCGATGGGGAAAAACCATTCCTCCGCCGTGCTGGCCGTCAGGAGAATGACAGAATCGCTGCGGGCCGATGCACCGTTGACCTGGACCGGCGTGATGGGCGTCAGGTCGATGGGGGCTGTGAAATTGCTGGAGACACTGGGCGATCAATTTGCCTGAAGAAATCGCCGGCGGTATCGGGCGGTCCAATCGCCTGGGAAACGCCGGTGGGGATACCGGGCGATCCGATTGCCCGATGCAAGATGCCGGACGGTGCCGGCATGTGGTTATCTGTTCATGGATGGGCGTCCGGACCCTTGTCTTGTCCGGCCCGAGGCGGGGCATGTGAGTGTTCCGCAACGGGCAAGCGGGTCCGGGCGCCGAGATTTTCTTCGATCACCAATCAGAGATCAGGCGTTGGGGATTAGGGCTCGACGGTCGGTGGGATTGGCTGGTTCACTCGTCGAAGCCGAACTCGCGCAGCCACTTTTGGGTCTGCTCTTGGCTCAGCCCTTCGCGTTTTTCCTTTGGCTCGCCGCCGCGGCGGGTCTTTGATTCGCAGCGGCGATGCGACTCGACTATTCGCAGCAGCATCGGGACAAATTCCTCGCTCTTGATTATCCGGCAGCGTCTGCGGCTGGCGGCCTTGCGAATTTCGCGGTCGCTGCTCACGACGGTCAGCCGGCGCGGGGCCGAGTCGGCGGCGATGTGTTCCGTTATGAGATCATCGGCGATTCGCGGCCCGGAATAGTGCACCTCCAGGCCGGTATCCTCGATCTGCCGCGCCAGTCCGCTGGGCGGCTCGGGGCCGTCAAACACCACCCGCACGCGCTGCCCGCGGGCCGGAAGGCCCATCAGTAGTTTGCAAAGCCCCAGCCTCCCGACGCCACCTTGGGCCTCGGATAGGGCGTACATCAGGTTGTTTCCGTCGATCAGATACGGCACGGAGTTTCCTTGGTCGGTTGGCGGGGCGAAAAGGCGGCCACTGCGTACATCACCATCGTGGCCACCAGAACCATCGAGTACCTGGCGCACGCGACCATCGGCAGGTAGGCCAGGTAGTACGTGCCCACCAGAACAATCGGCACGGCGTGAATGCTGCCGAAGCCCTTTCGCCGCAGCACCATCACCGCGGATATCGCGAACAGAATCACCAATGGGGCCTGCATAACGGCTAGTGCAGTCGTCTTGCGAGGCGTCTGGCCCAGCGTCCAAAACCACCAGGCGTTCATGGCTGCTTTTTTGGCCAGGAACGCCGGGTCGCGCGCGTAGCGGGTAAGGCTGTCGGACAAGAAGGTCCGATCCCGAGCGACTTCCCACTGCCAGGTCTTGGGCCGCCCCGGCAACTTGGCCATCACGGCGTTCCGCTCCGGTTCGCCGGCGGTCCAGAGATGTTCGAACGAAAACGGCGCCTCGGAGAAATGATCCACCATGCCGTCGCCGATGCGGAAGTTATATCCGGCGACCAGGTGCACGGGGATAAATCGCCCGGTCAGCGCGGCGTTGCGGGCGGTCCACGGGGCGATCACCGCAGCCGCTGTGACCATAGACGCCATCGCCAGTGCGGCCCCCACGCGGTTATCCTTGGCCCAGAGCACGCCCAGGGGCCCCAGCACAACCAGTGGGAGGAACGTTGACTTGAACAGGCACGCGACGCCCAGTATGAGCCCCAGCAGGACTGCCCGGCCCAACGATGCTCGCACATGCAAATTCACGCACGCCGCCACGACGGCCACAAACAGGAAACTCGCCGGAGTCTCCACCCATATGCGGCTGGTGTACCACAGCAACAGCGGGTGCAGCGCGCACAGCAGAGCCGCTGCCGCCGCCACGCGCGGGCTCCAAAGCCGCCTGGCTGTCGCGAACACCAGCAGGCACGTCAGTGAAAACAGCACGCATTGGGCTGCCTGAACGCACCATGGATATCGCCCGCCGCCGGCCAGCCACGTGGCGGCCACAAAAAACGGATACCCCGGCCCGCGGTCCACCGTGGGACCGGACCCGCTGCTGTAGTGTGTCAGCGTGCCCGTGCAGGCCAGGTTGATTCCCAGCCGGCCGTAGTGGTCGCTGTCCAGTACGGCGCGATGCCGGCGGGCGATCCGCGGATAAACCACGAAACAAAACACCATCGAGGTCGCCATCGCCAGCGCTGCTATGTGCCAGGCCACCCGCCCTGAGTCAATCTGAGATTTCAACCGGTTCTTGAGAGCCATGCGTTTTGTTTTCTGGACAGAAAACACAGGTTACACGGATTGAACGGATTACGCGGAATGTCTGCTGAATGTATCGGCTGGCCGGGCGATTGCGGCTTAGCAAGAAGTTCCGCGATGGGCGTGGATGGCACCAGCGTTTCCTTGCGGAATTGATGTCGTATCGCCTACCGCTTGGATTTGATCTTTCCGCGGTAGTAGTAGGGCAGGTCGCTGTTGCGTACGTCTTTCCACAGCCCGCGGCCGGCCTGTTGTGCCTGGCGCTGGAGCCGCCTGAACTCGCGCTTTCGGAGATGGTCAAACCGCCCGTCGGCATAGCCGTAGCCTCCGGCAATCAACTCGGCGTTCAGCATCTTTTTGCCATCGCCATTCTCCGAATACACGTATGCCAGCAATCGCTCGTGCCGGTCTCGCGTGTTGCCGGCGACCAGTTCCAGGCGGACCAGCTTATTGCGGCAAGAACGTTTTGTAAACTCGGTGGCCTCAGGGCCGAAGTGCTGTATGGGTGTGTTTTCCTTGACGGTCTCGGGCGTGTCAACGCCCCACAGGCGGATTCGCGTCGTGGGATGTCCCTTGTGGCGGTCGGGCAGGTCGATGTCGAGCGTGTCGCCGTCAATCACGCGGGCTACGCGAAAGGTCTTGTTGTGATAGGTTTCCATGTCACCGGCCCTTTCGATCGTTCCGAAAACGCCCAGCTGGTCGGCCAGCACAAGCGCAGCGACGATAACCGCCGCGACAGCCAGACCAACAACCTTCCGCCGTGCATAGCGCCTGCGATGGTCGGCCACAGTAGGGCGGTATGGAAACTTGCTTCTGCTCATGCGCTGCGGCCACATTCTACAACAAAACGTGGGCAGATTGGCGCAGTAGGGTGTTTCTTGCGGCAGCAAGGTTGGAGGATTGCCGGCTTCAGCTTTTGGGTTGGCGGCTTCTTGTTGCCATCCAGTCGAAGGCGGTCTTAACGTCGATTTCGTGGCCACCCTTGAAGATGGTCACCCTGGCCGGCCCGGCTTGGCGGCGAAACAGGACCTTATGGCGTCGGGGCGGCTCGTCCTGTTGCCTGTGGGTCAGGTCCGCAGGCACCTCCTGTCTTTGCGTCATGAAGTCGATCTGCGTGTCGCTGAGGATTTTTCGGCCTCGCCCGTTGGCCCTGGCCAGCGCGTTAAATGCCCGCAGCGACTGGCTGATGGGCACCGAGCCGGTGTGCCCGTCACGGATGCCGGCGTTGATGTCGATGGGCAGGCCGGCGGTCGTGTGCAGGCCAAACAGCGGTGATCGCTTTCGGTACTGCATGTCCACCTGCGCCGAGGTCCCGGGCGGGCCGCCGCAAACCTTTTCCACCATCCGCCAGTACTTGTTCCCTGCGGTCTTTGTTTCCTCGTGCCAGGCTGCCAGATCGGAAATACCCACCCACGCCGAGGCGGCTGCCCACAGTTTCGGCGCCTTGGAGGCCATCATCATCACCATGTGCCCTCCGCCGGAGACGCCCACAAGGTAGATACGCCTTTCGTCGATGTGAGCCTTCCGGAATGCGTACTGGACGGCGTCGAGCACGTCCTGTACGGCCAGTTCCGACG
>JASLZV010000162.1 GCA_030754715.1 Phycisphaerae bacterium | reverse complement strand
TCGAGCGGCGCGGGCAGGTAGATGACGTTCGTGCCCGGCTTGCGGCCTGTTGCCTCGTCCTTGAAGTTGCCCCCTTCCACCACGCCGTATACCCCGCAGAAGAGTTCGCCGTCTTCCCTGCCAAGGACCTCGATTATCTCCCTGGCGATCCACAGGTAGAACTTGCCCTCCTCGCCTTCGCTGTCGGCGTCGAGTGCGGAGTGGAAGCCGCCCGCCTCGTCGGTCATCTCACGGAGCACCCACTCGTAGGTGCCCACGGCGACCCGCCGATACTCCTCGTTGCCGCTCAGCAGGTATCCGCCGACATATGCCCTGGCGAGTTGGGCATTGTCGTAGAGCATTTTTTCGAAGTGGGGCAGGAACCACCGTGCGTCGGTCGAGTAGCGGTGAAAACCCCCACCAACGTGGTCGTGCATTCCACCTTGCGCCATCGCGTCCAGCGTTCGCGTCGCCAGCTTCAGCAGCCCGGCGTTCTTCGTCCGGCCGTATTCGGCCAGCAGCAAGCGCATCGCACCGTGTGGCGGAAACTTAGGCGCCCCGCCGAACCCACCGTAACGGCTGTCGAAGGATTGCTCCAACGCCCGCACGGCGCCGGCGATCAGTTCTCGGGAAAGCTTGCCTGTTGAGGTGACATGGTCGCCGCGGGAGTACCGTTTCATCGCTATGGAGATCTTCTCGGCACTGGCGTCTACGTCCTTGCGATGCTTCTTCCAAGTGTCAGCCAGGTGGGTGAGGATGGTCTTGAAGCCGGGCCGGCCGTCATGGTCCTCGCGCGGGAAGTACGTTCCCGCGTACCACGGCTTGCCGTCGGGCGTCAGCCAGAGCGAATTGGGCCAACCGCCCCGTCCGGTCACGAACTGCGTGGCCAGCATGTATATCCGGTCCACGTCCGGGCGTTCCTCGCGGTCGACTTTGATGGCGATGTAGTACTTGTTGAGGATAGTGGATACGTCTTTCCGCTCAAAGCATTCTCGCGCCATCACATGGCACCAGTGACACGTGGAGTAGCCGACGGACAGGAAGATCGGCTTGTCTTCCCTCTTTGCCCGCTCGAAGGCTTCCTTGCCCCAGGGGTACCAGTCCACCGGGTTGCGCGCGTGCTGGAGGAGATAAGGACTTTTCGCGTGGATCAGGCGGTTGAGCTCGTCCCCGCCGTCGGGCGGCAGCTTGGCCATCTGGGCCGGTGCCGGCAGCGACTTGTGCTGATGGGATATTTTTCCCACTCCCCGGGATGATTGTCCGGCACTCCATGCGATCGCGGCTGCTGCAATCACAGCCGCCAGAACAACCATCTTGACGGTTTTGCGTTCCGCACTCATCCCCGCCTCCTGCTGGAATGATCAACAGGTCCTGCACCCCTGCATGACATTATAGGGTCGCCAACTGTCTTCTTTGTCTTCCTGATAGTTTTTTGTCCTTATCACTCATACCTTTTAGAATTTGAGTAACTGCTTCTTTCACGGTTCGTGGTAGCTGCTGCTCACCCTTCTTTGCAACCAAGATCTGCTCTGTTTCTGATTCCGATATGATTTCCCTTGTTGCATTTCTTGTAGGACATCCAACAATAGCAAATAGTAGAATCGTGGGAATGAGTATTCGTTTTTGCATCATTGTATCCTCTGCGCATAACAAGTATTAGGCGGCAAAAGCGCCGCATATCGCGCCGCGGCTTTGGAGAAATTATCGCCCGCAAGCCGCTTCCGGTCAAGGTGCCGGGGGCTCTGGTCGGTTTCGGTTTCTTTGGAAAAAAACGGGGCCGGACGTTCAAAACGGCGCCGGCCGCGGATGGCATTTCCCGGCGGGCTCTACGCCCCGGAAACGTTGATGATTGCCTTGACGACCCCGTCGCGATAGTCGGCCGCCATGTCGAAGGCCTCTCTTGTCCGTCCCAGGGGGAAATGGTGCGTCACCATCTTCTTCACGTCGGCCTGGCCGGAGGCCACCAGATCAATCGCGTCCTGGACGCATTCGTTTTGTCTGCGCACGTTTTGCAGGCGGAGTTCCTTGCGGCGGATCGTCTCCGGCCTGAATCGCACCCACTGCTCTTGCGGGATACCGATCAGCATCAGCGACCCGCCGGGGGCAAGAACTTCGGCGCCCTGGTCCAGCGTCTCCTGCCGGCCGGCGCATTCGAAGACGCAATCCATTCCTTCGGGGACACGTTGGAGCATCTCGGCCACCACGTCCTGTTGTGTGGGCCGGCCGGTCCAGTCGGCCCCCAGCCGCCGCGCCATCGCCAGACGCTCCTCCAGCAGGTCGGTCACGAAGATTTCCTTTGTTCCCGCGGCCCGAAGGCACAGCAGAACCGACAGGCCGATGGGCCCGACCCCCAGGATCGCCGCCCGCCGCGGCCCCGGCCGCCCCGCAAGGCGCTGGGCGTGCAGGCCGATCGACAGCGGTTCGATTGTGGTCGCCTCGTCGTCGTTCATGTTGCCGGGGACGGGAAAGCAGTTTGCCGCCGGCATCACCAGGTATTCCGCCAAGGCACCGGGCGCCTGGCCGGGGCAGGCCAGAAACGTCTGGTTGCGGCACGTGTGCCGCCGCCCGGCCAGACATTGATCGCAATGCCCGCACCAGACCAGCGGGTCCACCGCCACACGCTGTCCGGCCTCAAGGTTCTTTACCTCCGGGGAGGCCTCCACCACGGTGGCTGCGCATTCGTGTCCCGTCATACAGGGATGCTCCACCACCAGCGAGGCGATCCGTCCGGTGGTGTAGTAGTGCACGTCCGATCCGCACACGCCCACGGCGTTGATCCGCAGGAGCACCTCGCCGGCTGTGGTGATTTGGGGGTCCGGGACGTCCCGGATTTCCATCTGCCGAATTCCCGTCAGCAGCGCTGCTTTCATTTGGCATCTCCAAGGCGAATCGCCCGGCGTCGTAGCCGGTCGGTCGAGCGGGCCAGCTCGTCGTCGGACCGGTCAGACCCCTGCGCTGCTGCGCCGCATCAGTTCCTCGATGCCGCATTCGCACTGCGGCGTGTATCCCTTCAGAGGCAGGATGTGCTCGTGAATCGCGTCGAGGATGTCCGCCGGGTTGGGGAAGAACGCATCCTCCAGTTCGTCGGCGGGGGTGATCCAGTTGCGCGCGCCCACAACCGTCGGAGGGGCGTCCAGATCGTCGAAGGCCAGTTGTGTAATCTTTGTGGCGAGGGTCTGCAGGAAACTGCCCCGCTCGCAGGCGTCGGAGGCCAGGAGGATTTTCCGCGTCTTCCTGATCGACTCCAGCACCAGTGCATAGTCGAATGGCACCAGCGACCTGGCGTCGATGATCTCGCAGGACAGGTCATACTGCTTTTCGAGCGTCTCGGCTGCCTCCACTGCGCGATACAGGGTCGCGCCGACCGTCAGTATGGTCAGGTCTGTCCCTTCGGTCCGCACAACCGGCTGGCCTATCGGCACCTCGTAGTAGCCCTTCGGCACGCCGCCATCGACGAATAACTCGCTCTGGTCGTAGATTCGCTGGCTCTCGAAGAAGATCACCGGATCCGTGCCGGTCAGGGCCGAATACATCAGTCCCTTGGCGTCGTACGGCGTGGCGGGGAAAACCACCTTGAGGCCGGGTATGTGCGTGCAGATGCTCGTCCAATCCTGGCTGTGCTGCGCGCCGTACTTGTTGCCGACCGAAACCCGCAGGACAACCGGCATCTTCAGCAGCCCGCCGCTCATCGACTGCCACTTGGCCAGTTGGTTGAAGATTTCATCGCCGGCGCGGCCCATGAAGTCGCAGTACATCAGTTCGGCCAGCACGCGCCCCCCTTCCAGGGCATATCCCACCGCCGTACCGGCAATCGCCCCTTCGGAAATGGGCGAGTTGAACAGGCGGTGGTAGGGCAGTGCCTCGGTCAGCCCGCGATAGACCCCGAACGCGCCGCCCCAGTCGCGGTTTTCCTCCCCGTAGGCCACCAGCGTCGGGTCCACGTAAAAGCGATCCAGAATCGCCTCGAACAGCGCGTCGCGTATGCCGATGCACTTCGACTTGCCCAGGGCCTTGCCGTTTTGATCGTAGCCGCTGCGGCTGCGCTTGGCCAACATCTGCACGCGGGGGTTTTTTTCTTTCGGGATCAATACCTCCGCCTGGCGGCCGAGCTCCATCGACTCGACCTTCCGGTTGGACAGCATCGTCCGATCCAGCAGGCAGTTGGTCTTCTTCAGATCCGCCCGCGGGGAAATCTTCAGGTCGACAGCTTTCTTAAGGGCCTTTGGGATCAGCCCTTCGGCCTGTTGCCCGATGGCGTCGATCTCGTCGACGGTGGCGATCCCGGCCTTGACAAGTTCCCCCGCGTAGGTGGTCAGCGGGTCGAACTTTTGCCAGGCCGCAATTTCCTCTTTTGTGCGGTACGCGCTGGCGTCGGACGGCGAATGCCCGCTGAAACGGTACGTGATCGTGTCCAGCAGAACCGGCCCGTCGCCCCGCCGGAGGATTTCCTTCTTGCGGCCGATGGCGTCTATGACGGCCAGCGGGTTGTATCCGTCCACCCGTTCGGCGTGCATCTGCTCGGGGTTCATCCCCGCGCCCAGCCGGGCCAGGATACCGAAGCCCATTGTTTCGCCGCTGGGCTGCCCGCCCATGCCGTAGAAGTTGTTGACGAAGTTGACGATCAACGGCAGTCCGCCGCGATGGGGCGGGGCCCACAGTTTCTTGAACTGATCCATCGTCGCAAAGCACAGGCCTTCCCACACGGGCCCGCACCCGACCGACGCGTCGCCGATGTTGACGATGACAATGCCCGGTTTCTTGTTGATGTGCTTGTACAGGGCCGCGCCCACCGAGATGTCGCCCGAGCCGCCCACGATGGCGTTGTTGGGATAGATGCCCAGCGGCGGGAAGAACGCGTGCATTGAGCCGCCCATACCCTTGTTGAAACCGGTTTCGCGGCCGAAGATTTCCGCCAGGGCGCCGTAGATCAGGTAGTCAATCGCCAGATCCTTTACCGAGCCCGTGGCGTCCCCTTCGACCACTCGCAGGCAATCCCCGTCGAAGTAGGCCTTCATAATGCCCATCAGCGCCTCGTCGTCGAGTTTTTCAATCGCCGAAAGGCCCTTGGCCAGAATCTCTCCGTGGCTGCGATGGCTGCCGTAGATGTGGTCTTCCGCCCCCAGCAGGAACGATTGGCCCACGGCGGCGGCCTCCTGCCCGATCGACAGGTGAGCCGGG
>JASLZV010000161.1:271-5187 GCA_030754715.1 Phycisphaerae bacterium | reverse complement strand
AAGAGGCCTGGCAGATTCGCGGCCTAGAGCAGTTCCTGATGGACATGATTGAGCGCCCGGCGTGGGCACAGTGCCTGCTGGACCGCCTGGCGGAGCGAAACCGGAACCGGGCCGCCGCCGCCGCACGCGCCGGGGTCGATTATATCCTCTGCGGCGACGACATAGCCAATCAGAACGCCATGATGTTCGCACCCGAAACGTGGCGAAAAATGATGCTCTCGCGCTGGGCGAAAGTCTGGGACCACGCCAAGAGCATCAACCACAACGTGAAGGTCTGTTATCACAGCGACGGAAACATCCTTCCGGTCGTCGGCGACCTGTTTGACGCCGGCGTGGATATCCTTAACCCGCTCCAGCCGGAGTGCCTCGACGTGGACGAGGTCCACCGCCGCTACGGCGGGAAGCTCTGCTTGTACGGCTGCATCGGCACACAGAGCACGATGCCGTTTGGCACGCAAGCGGACGTCCGCAGGCGCGTGAAGGAAGTGATCGACAAGTACGGCCGTAACGGTGGGCTGATCGTCGCTCCGACGCACGTACTGGAGCCCGAGGTGCCGCTGGCCAACATCGACGCGCTGTGCGAGGCCTGCGCCGAATACGGCACGTTCGAGTGACCCCCGGACCCGGCGGCCCAGAGACAGCGGATGCAAACGGTATCGCAAACAAGACACGCATTGCTCAAGTGCACCAGACTGCTGCTGTGCGCCTCGGCGGTGGCGATTCTTGCGCCCGGCGCCGGCGCACAGACGCCGCGGGTGCAGAGCCTGGCCGCCAAGAAGGTGGCGGCCTTCAAAGCTGCCACCGGCGGGAAGGTGCGTGTCGGGATTTCGGCGGTCGACCTGGCCTCGGGGCGGCAACTGATCGCCCTGCACGACGACGAACTGTTCATCCCCGCCAGCAACCAGAAACTCCTTGTCAGCGCGCTGGCGCTGCTGCGGTTGGGCGTCGACTATCGGTTCGTCACGAGCGTGTTTCTCCTGCCCGGCGGCGACCTGCTGATGGTCGGCGGTTTCGACCCGACCCTGGGCGACCCGGCGGTGGCCCGGGCGGAGGGAAGAACCATCTACGCCGAACTGGACCGCTGGACAGAGGCCCTCAAGAAGATCGACCCCGCGAAGTTTTCCGGCACCATCCTCGTCTCAGGCGTCGCGGGCAAACGCGCCTATCGTCACGGCGACTGGCCCCGAGGCCAGAACCACACGCGATATCAAGCATCCGTGGCAAGATTGAGTTTTCACAACAACTGCTTCGGCGTGACGTTCGTGGTATCCGACGGGCGTGTAACGCCGGCGGTAACGCCCCAAAGTCGTTTCATCAAAGTCCGCAGCTCGGTCCGTCTTGCCAGTCGCCACATCTGGTCGTTCGTGTCCAACCGAGACGACTCAGTGGTTTCTTTGCGCGGCACGGCAAAGACGGCCACACGCGAACCGTATTACGTAGCCGCCAACAATCCACCGCTGTTGGCCGGTCGCGTGCTGGCCGAGCGGATGATTAGCGGCGGTCTGACGGTTACCGGGCAGGTCCGCACCGTCGATGCCGATACCATCGACCGGTCAAAGGCCCAACTCATCTGCCGAACGACAACATCGCTGGCCACGGTAATGCGGCGGGCCAACAAAGACAGCGTCAACATGGCGGCCGAGTGCATACTGCTCCGCGCCGGAGACGGCACCTGGCCCGGAAGCGCGAATATCATGACCGCTGTGCTGACAGAAGCGTTTGGGTTGCCCGAAGGCAGCCTGGTGGTCCGCGACGGCTGCGGGCTGTCACGAAAAAACCTCGTCTCGCCGGCGGCCATCACAAAACTGTTGGCCGGCGTCGCCCGGAGAAAAGACGCGCGCCTGCTTGTGGGCTCGCTGTCCCGCAACGGCGTTGACGGAACGCTGAGACGGCGAATGACCGCCTCTCGCCGCCGCGAGCGTGTGGCCGCCAAAACCGGCTACATCCGAGGCGTCTCGTGCCTCAGCGGATACGTCCTCGACAAGGCGAGCCGACCGGCGATTGCATTCTCGATGCTGGTCAACGACATGCCAGGGCGCATCGCCACGGCAAAAGACCTCCAGGACGAACTATGCGCCGTCCTGATAGACGCATCCGACGGGCGATAACCTCCTTCTTACCAGGCCTGAAGTTCGCCGACGATCTCCTCCACGATATCCTTGATGGTGACGATGCCTTCCGGTCGACCGGCCTTGCCGACCACGATCGCCATCGCAGAGTTTGCCTGTTTCATTCGGTATAGGGCATCGGTAACAGTTACGCCTGCCGCCAGGTGCAGCGGCGTCCCGGCCGCATCGGCCGGACAGGACAGCGACTCATCGGTCAGCACGTCATAGATATTAAGCACGCCAACCACCCCCCCGGCCTCGTCCACAACCGGAAGGCGTGAATAGTTGTGCCTCTCCAGCACGCCGATGAGTTCCTCGCGCGTTACCCCCACAGGGACCGCAACCACGCGCGACATGGACACCATGACATCTCCCAACGCCACCCCCTTGATGCGCATCACCCGGTCGGCCATCACCGCTTGGTGATCCGTCAGCACGCCGCTGGCGGCGCCTTCGGCCACAACGGCCCAGAGGCTCTCGGCCCCTCCCGCCCGGCGCGATCCGGCCGGGGCCGGCGCCAGCCGTATCACCAACCATGCAAACCCGCGCACCAGCGGCGCCAGGCCAAGCACATTGAACACCACGCTCGAAGCGCGAATCGCCCAAACCAGACGATACACCAACACCTCGGCGTGTCGATGGAAAATGTTCTTCGGGACGCTGTCGCCGAGAATGAACAGAAGCGGGGTGGCTGCGGCGATCGTATACCACTCGGTACGCCGGCCCGCGCCGGACAGCAGGAACATCGCACTTATGGCAAACGTGACGAGGTACGCCGCCAGGTTCGTCCCGACAAGCAGTACCACCAGGAGGTTACCCGGCCGGGCGAGCATCGCCTTGAGCAACTTCGCCGACCGCCAGCCCTGCTCGGCGCGCAGGTCGAGACGCGCCTTGTTCAACACGTACACGCCGGTTTCCAGGCCGCAGAACGCCGCGCACAGGGCCAGAGCCGCCACCATCGACACCAGGTAGGCACACCACACCAGGATATCCCCGCCGGCGCCGATCATGACTCGCCTTCCTCCAACTGGAGTTTCAGTTGCCCGATCCGCCTGCCCTGAAGCGAAACGACCGTGAAACGCAGGTTGTGGTAGTCCGCCGCGTCGCCGACCCGCGGAATCCGCCCGAGCAGCGACGTGACGAACCCGCCGATGGTGCTTATCCGCCCGTGATGAAGGTCCACCCCGAACACGTCGGCCCATTCGTGTATCGCCAGGTTTCCGTCCAGAATGTATTGCCCGTCCCCGACGCGCCGCACCACCGGTCCTAGAAGTCGCCCGCGCGGGTCGGGCATCTCACCGACGATTTCCTCCACCACGTCCTCCAGCGTCACCAGGCCGGCTGTCCCGCCGTACTCGTCCACCACCACGGCCAACTGGGCGCGGCACCGGCGAAAATGCGCCAGCAGACGTTCGACGTTGGCGGATTCCGGCATGAACGTCACCGGCGCAATCAGGCCCCTGATATCCGTGCGATCGGAAAGCAACAGTCGCTTGGCGTGGACCACACCGATGATGTGATCCAGGTCGTCGTCATACACGGGTATTTTCCTCAGGCCGGTCGACTTGAACAGTGCAACCAGTCCCGCTCGCGGCCCGTTGATGTCGTAGGCAACCATGTCCACGCGAGGCACCATGATGTCCGCAGTGTGAAGGTCGGTCAGTTCGATAATTTCCTGGAGCATGGCGCTGGTGTCCCGGTCGATGGCGCCGCGGCGGGCGGTCAAATCCAGAAGGGCGGCCAGTTCGGCCTGGGAAATCTCTCCCCCCTGTGTCCGGCCCGGGGCCACCAGACGCGTAATCGGCCCGACGGCCAGGCGCCGGACCACCCAAAGCAGCGGCCAAAGGCCCCGCTGAAACATAACCAGCGGCGTGGCACACAACAGCACCCATCGAGGCCCCCAAACCAGCGCCAACATCTTCGGCGCCACCTCGCCGGTCAGGATGAGCACCACCATCGCCGCCAACGAGCCCGCAGCCGCCGCCCATCGCGGCAGAAGACTTTGTCCCAAGCGGAACACGAGCATGGCCGCAATTGCCGTGTAGGCCACGTTCACCAGGAGATTGCCCAGCAGAAGGGCGTGCAGCAGGTCGTGGGGACGGCGCCTCAGCGACGCGACAATGCCCCCGGCCCGCCCGCTGCCCGCAAGGCGGTGCAACTGCCTCCGAGAGAGGTTAAACATCGCCGTCTCCGAACCGCTGAAAAAGGCCGAACAGATAAGCAGGCCGGCCATGGCCGACAACTGCCACACGTGCACGGTAAAAAAATCGCCCCACATCACGCCCGCCCCCCGCTTAAGTGCAGCGTGGCATCGCGCAGACTACATGCCGGCTCAGGATCGTCAGATTGTTCACTCGGATCTGACATCGACTCAAGACAGCATTATACCCACCGGCTCGCCTTTGCACCCGACCAAATCCAACACCCGCAATCCGAAATCGTCACAGCCAGTTCCGCACCGTCAGCATGACGTTATCGTGCCCGGGAACGATCACGTCGGCGATCTCCACCAGGTCCCTGAGGGCGGCCATGGCCGCGGCGGTATCCACGCAACCCCTCCAGACCTGCCCGCGCCGGAAATGCTCGGCCGTCACCGCGGCGTCACCGGCGATGACGATGGTATTGGCCGGTGGGGTAAGCAGCAGCCCCGCCGAGCCCACCGAAGGCCCCGCCAACGGGTACAGGTGTATCTGCTCGCCGAAGCGCTCGGGTGCGGGGCGAAACCTGCGGATGATTTCAATGTCGGCCCGTACGCCGTCGGCGTCTTCGCTCGCCAGGCGCTCGGCGCTTTCCAGCAAACCGGCCAGG
>JASLZV010000161.1:0-261 GCA_030754715.1 Phycisphaerae bacterium | reverse complement strand
GCCATAGGCCTCCAGTTCCGCCTGGTGGCACGACCAGTTGGCCTGCCGCAGCACATCAAGCCCTCGCCGATGCACCGGGCGAAGCGTAGTGCAGAATACGTCCGTCACGTCCGCCAGCGTCCCTCCGATCCGCTCGTTGAATCTCGCTTCGAGAATCTGCCCCGGCAGCGACGGGTCCACCAGAATTCTCCGCTTGCCGTCGCTTATCAGTGTGGTGGTAGCATGGGCGGTGCGAACGTGCGCAGACTCGCCCCAGAGCAG